>JAFMSC010000004.1 GCA_017353825.1 Hyphomicrobiaceae bacterium
GACCAGCGACTGGCCGCGGCGCATGTCGCCGGCCGCGAACACCTTGTTGCGGCCCTTGATCCGGTAGTCGCGATCGTCGGCGTCGAGACCCTTGAAGCGGCCGCGGGGCACCACGCCGAGGTTCAACTCCTGCACCACGTCGCTCTCCACAGGCCCGGAGAAGCCCATGGCGAACAGCACGAGGTCGGCCGGCAGCTCGCCATCGCTGCCAGGCACCGGCTTCAGGGCGCCGTCCACGCGCGCGTAGATGAGCTTCTCGACCTTGCCGTCGTGGCCTGCGAAACCCGTCGTGGAGATGGAGTACTCCACCGTCGCGCCCTCCGCTTGGCTCGAGGATACGCGCAGCTTGAGCGGCCAGTGCGGCCAGGAGAGCGCCTTGTTCTCCTTGTGCGGCGGCATCGGCATGATCTCCAGCTGCGTCACGGACTTGGCGCCCTGGCGGAAGGAGGTCCCGATGCAGTCGCTCCCGGTATCGCCGCCGCCGATGACGATGACGTGCTTGCCCACGGCCAGCACCTGCGGCTCGTCCTTCTGCGGCTCGCCAGCGATGCGGCGGTTCTGCTGCGGCAGGAAGCTCATGGCGAAAACCAGGCCGTCAAGGTCGCGCCCAGGCGAGGAGGCAAAGAAATCGAACGGCTGTTCCGAGCCACCTGCCAGCAGCAGTGCGTCGTGCACCTCCTCCAGCTCCTTGGTCGAGACGGTCTTGCCGACGTGGGCGTTGCAGTGAAAGACGACGCCCTCGGCCTGCATCTGCTCGACGCGCCGGGCGACGATGTGCTTCTCCAGCTTGAAGTCGGGGATGCCGTAGGCGAGGAGGCCGCCCGGCTTGGCGTTCTTCTCGTAGACATGCACCTCGTGGCCGGCGCGCGCGAGCTGCTGGGCCGCCGCCAGGCCCGCCGGCCCGGACCCGACGATGGCGACCTTCTTGCCCGTCTTCTTTTCCGGTGGCTGGGGTGCCACCCAGCCCTCCTCAAAGGCCCGGTCGGCAATGGCGCACTCGATGGTCTTGATCGTGACCGGGTTGTCCTCGATGTTGAGCGTGCAGGACGCCTCGCACGGAGCCGGGCACACCCGCCCCGTCACCTCCGGGAAGTTGTTGGTGGAATCCAGGTTGAGCGCCGCGGTGTGCCAGCGCTCCCGGAACACCAGGTCGTTCCAGTCGGGGATCTGGTTGTTTACTGGACAGCCGTTGTGGCAGTAGGGGATGCCGCAATCCATGCAGCGCGCGGCCTGCTTCTTCAGCTCCTCCTTGGGCAGAGGGTCCACGAACTCGCGCCAATGCTTCAAGCGCTCCTCCACGGGCCGGTATTGCCGGTCCTGGCGGTCGTACTCCTTGAAGCCCGTGATCTTGCCCATCGGCCACTACTGCAGTGCGGGTTGATGTACGGCGACGTTGACCCGTGCACCCTTGGTTCTTAGATATACATTGCTAAAATGTATATCCAGGAGGCCGGCATGCAAGTCGCCAAATGGGGAAATAGCCTGGCGGTGCGCCTTCCGGCGGCCGTCGTCGCAGCGCTCGGATTGAAGGAAGGCGACAACATCGAGATCTATCCGGTCGGCTCCGGCGCGATCGAGATCGGGAAGGCCGCCGACAGGCGTGCGCTGCTTGCCAGGCTGCGCAAGTACCGCGGCCGGCTGCCCAAGGACTTCAAGTTCGACCGGCTTGAAGCCCATGAGCGCGGGTAGGCCGTTCTTCGACACCGACGTGCTCGTATATCTCACCGATGACGAGGCCGGGAAAGCGGGGATGACGGAGGAACTTCTAGCGAACGGCGGCGTCACCAGCGTACAGGTGCTGAACGAGTTTGCGTCGATCGCCCTTGCCAAGATCGGCCTGAGCTCGACGGAGACCCGCGATTTCCTCGGCACGTTCCGCGCAACCTTGGAGATCGTCCCGCTAACCCTCGCAACGCATGACCGGGGACTGGAGCTCGCGGAGCGATACCAGATCAATGTATACGACGGCATGGTCGTCGCGGCGGCGCTGCTGGCCGGGTGCAAGACCCTGTATTCAGAGGACATCTCAGAGGACATCCACGACGGTCTCGTCATCGGGCGGCGGCCTTGCCCGTTTCTTGCGCATTTCGCTCGCATTGTGATCAGCCCTGAGCCGGCCCCAGGCGCAGGGCGTGCTCGCATCGTGCAATCCACGCGCGTAGAGCCACCCGTGATGCAAGGTCGAAGCCACCCTCGTGCGCCAGCCGTGTGTAGGCCAGTAGCGCGATGTCCGCGATGGACATGGCCTCACCAACGAGCCACTGCCGTCCGGCTAGCACGCTGTCCATGAGGTTGAGGGCGGCATCTCCGCGCGCGATACGCCAGGGCTCGCGCTCGTCGAGCGATCGCTTGAGGTAGACGATGTGATAGCGCGTGGTGGCCACGTAGGGCTCGTGGCTGTACTGCTCCCAGAACAGCCACTCGTCGATCTTGGCCTGCGTGAAGGCGTCCTCGGGCAGCAGCGCGCTGCCGCGCGCCAGATAGCGGATGATGGCATTCGACTCGGCAAGGCGGCGGCCGTCGCCGAAATCCACAGCCGGGATGCGGCCCAGGGGGAAGGACGCCAGAAACTCCGGCGTCCTCGTCTCACTCTTCATGATGTCGATGTACACCCAGGTATAAGGGAGGCCCAGATGGTCTGCCGTATACTTGACCTTCAGGCAGTTGCCGGAACCGAGGTCGCCGTAGATTTTCATCGCCCGTGCCGTTCCTCTGCGCGCCCGGCGCGCAGGTCACCCACGCGCGCCGACCGCTAGGCCTTGTCCGCCCGCAGGCCGATTTCGATTACCTCCAGGCCCGTCGGATCGGCGGCCTGCTGTCTGGCGATCTCCATCAGCGCCTGGCGGTACTCCACCGGCATCACCTTCTTGAACTTGGGCAGATATTCCGCCCAGTTCTCCAGGATCATGGCCGCGCGCGCCGAGTTGGTATAATGCGCGTGCCGGGCGACCAGCTGATAGAGCCGCTGGGCGTCCTGACCGCTCAAGTCCCGCATCACGTCGACGAGGCCGTGGCTTTCGAGGTCGCCAGCCTGGTTGGACAGGCGCTGCATCACCTCCTCCTCGGCCACCACCGGCTCCAGGTCGATCATGGCGAGATTGCAGCGCCGTTCGAAGGTGCCGTCCTCGTCCAGCACGTAGGCGATGCCCCCCGACATGCCCGCGGCGAAGTTGCGTCCCGTCGGACCGATGACGATCACCACGCCGCCCGTCATGTACTCGCAGCCATGGTCGCCCGTGCCTTCCACCACGGCGATGGCGCCGGAGTTGCGGACGGCGAAGCGCTCGCCGGCTACGCCGCGGAAGTAGCACTCGCCGGAGATTGCGCCATAGAGCACCGTGTTGCCGACGATAATGCTCTCCTCTGGCACAATGCCCGAATTGGGGTCCGGCCGCACGATCAGCTTGCCGCCGGAGAGGCCCTTGCCGACGTAATCGTTGGCCTCGCCGACGAGATCGAGCGTAACGCCATGCGCCAGCCACGCGCCAAAGCTCTGCCCGGCCGTGCCTTTGACCGACAGCCAGATGGTGTCGTCCGGCAGTCCGGCGTGGCCGTAGCGCCGCGCCACCTCGCCCGAGAGCATGGCCCCCGTGGTGCGGTCGCGGTTGCAGATCGTCAGCTCGCGCCGCACCGGCTTTCTGTCGTCGAGAGCCGGCCTGGCCAGCTCAATCAGCTGCTTATCGAGCACCTGGTCGAGGCCGTGGTCCTGGCGCTCGGAGTTGTAGATGGCGACCGTCTCCGGCACCTCGGACTTGTGGAACAGCTTCTCGAAGTCCAGCCCGCGCGCCTTCCAGTGGCCGATGGCCCTCTCCTTGTCGAGGCACTGGGATTGTCCGACCATCTCGTTGAAGGTGCGATAGCCGAGGGCGGCCATGTGCTCTCGCACCTCCTCGGCCACGAAGAAGAAGTAATTGATGACGTGCTCGGGCTGACCCTTGAACTTGGCGCGCAGCACCGGATCCTGCGTGGCCACCCCCACCGGGCAGGTGTTGAGATGGCACTTGCGCATCATGATGCAACCGAGCGCGATCAGCGGGGCGGTGGAGAAGCCGAACTCGTCCGCACCCAGCATCGCGCCGATCACGACGTCGCGCCCGGTACGCACGCCGCCGTCCACCTGCACGGCGATGCGCCCGCGCAGGCGGTTGGCCACCAGCGTCTGGTGCGTCTCGGCGAGGCCGATCTCCCAGGGGCTCCCTGCGTGTTTGATCGAGGTGAGCGGCGAGGCGCCAGTGCCGCCCTCGAAGCCGGCAATGGTCACGTGGTCGGCACGGGCCTTGGCGACGCCCGCCGCCACCGTGCCGACGCCGACCTCCGAGACCAGCTTCACCGATACGTCGGACTGCGGGTTGACGTTCTTCAGATCGAAGATCAGCTGCGCCAAGTCCTCGATGGAATAGATGTCGTGATGCGGCGGCGGCGAGATCAGCCCCACGCCTGGCGTGGAGTGCCGCACCTTGGCGATGATCTTATCCACCTTGTGGCCCGGCAGCTGGCCGCCTTCGCCGGGCTTGGCGCCCTGCGCCATCTTGATCTGCATGACGGATGAGTTGACCAGGTACTCCGCCGTCACGCCGAACCGGCCCGAGGCCACCTGCTTGATGGCCGACCGCATGGAATCGCCGTTGGGCAGCGGCTTGAAGCGGTTCGCCTCCTCGCCGCCCTCGCCGGTGTTCGACTTGCCACCCATGCGGTTCATGGCGATGGCGAGCGTCGTGTGGGCCTCGCGCGAGATCGAGCCGAAGCTCATGGCGCCGGTCGAGAAGCGCCGCACGATCGCGGACGCCGGCTCCACGTCTTCGAGCGGCACCGGCTTGCACCGCATCTCCTCCGCGCTCTTGATGCGGAACAGGCCGCGCAGCGTCATCAGCTGCTCTGACTGGTCGTTGATCTGCTGCGCGTAGGAGCGGTACTTGTCCGGCATGTTGCCGCGCACCGCATGCTGCAGGTCGGCGACCACGCTCGGGCGCCACATATGCGCCTCGCCGCGGATGCGGTAAGCATACTCGCCGCCGACGTCCAGGTCGTGCTCCAGTGCCGGCACGTTACCGAACGCCAGGCGGTGGCGCTCAGCCGTCTCGCGCGCGATCTGGCGCAGGCCGACGCCCTCCACCTGGGTGTGCGTGCCGGTGAAGTACCTCCTCACGAAGCTCGACTTGAGGCCGACGGCATCGAAGATCTGGGCGCCACAGTAGGACTGATAGGTGGAAATGCCCATCTTGGACATCACCTTGAGGAGCCCCTTGTCGATGGCCTTGATGTAGCGCTTCTGCGCCTCTTTGAGCGTGAGCTCCTCGTCGAGCTCCGGCAGCAGCTGCTCCAGCGTCTCGAACGCGAGGTAGGGGTTGATGGCCTCCGCGCCGTAGCCCGCCAGCACGCAGAACTGATGTACCTCGTGCGCCTCCCCGGTCTCCACCACGAGGCCCACCCTGGTGCGCAGGCCCTGGCGGATCAAGTGATGATGCACCGCCGAGGTGGCGAGCAGAGACGGGATGGGAATGCGGTCAGGCCCCGCGGCGCGATCGGACAGGATGACGATGTTGTACTCGCGCGAGCGCACCGCCTCCTCGGCCTCGGCGCACACCACGTCGAGCGCGGGCGTCATGCCGGTAGCGCTCTTGTCAACGGGGTAGGTGATGTCGATCGTCACCGAGGAGAACTGGTTGTCCTTCACCTGGCCGATGCGGCGGATGCGCTCCAGGTCCTCATTGGTCAGGATCGGCTGGTACACCTCGAGCCGCTTCAGCTTGGCGGTGCCTTCCAGGTCGAGCAGGTTCGGTCGCGGCCCGATGAACGAGACCAGGCTCATCACCAGCTCCTCGCGGATCGAGTCGATGGGCGGGTTCGTAACCTGGGCGAAGTTCTGTTTGAAGTAGGTATGCAGCAGTTTGGGCTTGTTGGAGAGCACCGACACCGGCGTGTCGTTGCCCATGGAGCCCACCGCTTCCTGGCCGGTATGCGCCATCGGCGCCATCAAGAACTTGAGGCTCTCCTGGGTGTAGCCGAACATCTGCTGCAGATCGAGCAGGGCCACGTTGGTGCGCTTGCCAGCCGCGCCCCCCTTGGGCAGCGGCAGGTCGCCCACCTGGATCTGCGTGCGCTTGAGCCACTGCTCGTAGGGGTAGCGCGAGGCGAGATCGGCTTTGAGGTCGTCGTCATGGACGATTGAGCCCTTCTCCATGTCGATGAGCAGCATCTTGCCCGGCTGCAGGCGCCACTTGCGGGCGATGTTCTGTTCGGGCACGGGCAGTACGCCGGCCTCGGACGCCATGATCACCCTATCGTCCTTGGTGACAAGGTAGCGCGCGGGTCTCAGTCCGTTGCGATCGAGCGTGGCACCGATTTGCCGGCCGTCTGTGAACGCCATGGCTGCGGGGCCATCCCACGGCTCCATCAGGCAGGCGTGATACTCATAGAAGGCCCGCCGCCTGGTATCCATCAGCGGGTTGCCGGCCCACGCCTCGGGAATCAGCATCATGGCGGCATGGGCGAGGCTGTAGCCGCCCATCACAAGGAACTCGAGCGCGTTGTCGAAGCAGGCGGTGTCCGACTGGCCCTCGTAGGAGATCGGCCACAGCTTGGTGATGTCGCTGCCGAAGAACGGCGTGGAGACCGACGCCTGCCGCGCCGCCATCCAGTTGACGTTGCCGCGCAGCGTATTGATCTCGCCGTTGTGCGCGACCATACGGTAGGGGTGGGCGAGCTTCCACGATGGGAAGGTATTGGTGGAGAAGCGCTGGTGCACCAGCGCCATGGCCGAGGCGAGCCGAGGGTCGGTGAGGTCCCTATAGTACTGCGGTACCTGGTAGGACAGGAACATGCCCTTGTAGACCAGCGTGCGACTGGACAGCGACACTGTGTAGTGGCCGATGTCGCGGTCCTTGTAGGCGTAATAGAGGTTGTTGGAGACCACCTTGCGGATCAGATAGAGCCGGCGCTCGAACTCTTGGGCGTCCTGCATGCCCTGGGGCCGGCCAATGAAGATCTGCCGGTGCACCGGCTCCACCCTCTTCACCATCTCGGACAGGCACGTGTTGTCGACCGGCACCGAGCGCCAGCCCAGGAATTCCAGCCCCTCCTCGCGGATGATGCGCATCCACACCCGCTCGCAGTGGGCACGAAGGCGCTCATCCCGGGGCATGAACACGTGGCCGCACGCGTAATGGCCGGGCTTGGGCAGCTTGACCTTGAGCTTGGCGCACTCCTCGGCCAGGAACTCGTGAGGCGTCTGGATCAGGATGCCAGCGCCGTCACCTGCGATAGGGTCGGCGCCGACCGCCCCGCGGTGCTCGACGTTGCACAGGATGGCCAGTGCGTCCGTGATCAACTGGTGCGACTTGCCGCCCTTGAGGTCGGCAATGAAGCCGACCCCGCATGCGTCGTACTCGCGCTCGGGATCGAACAATCCTTGAGGCCTGGGGATGAAAGGCACAGCGTTCGCGTGCTGCGCGGTCATGGGTTTCTCCCGCCTGGCGATGCGGGAACCCTGCGGCCAGGCCCCGCGCCGCCCCTTGTAGCAATTTTGCCCCGAGCCGCACCCCGCGCGCCGTCCTTCCCCTGCCGAGGCCGGATAGCGCTTAGGAGTTGCTCGGAGTCGGGCACCGCCGCCCACATCCGGCCGCGTCCAGGATGCGGCAACCCTTCCGTCTGCCGATCGGAAAGGCCCAGCTTGGTAGCATCCCTGCGGCCGTCCTGGCGTCGCCCTTACCCGCGATCTTGCGGGAAGTGCCGCGGCGCGACTTCCCGCCGTTCCTCCCCTTCCGGCTCCGCCATCGCGCAGGCTCCCGCGATAGGACAGCTTAGCTGACCCAAATTGAACCTGCAAACGTGATTTGCGGGCCCAACGACGGCTTGACGCGACAGCCTGCGGCGGCGCCGGGTAATCTGTCTGCCACGCAAATTGTGGCCGGCGCGCGCTTGCCCTGATTGTAAGCCAAGCTCCGAGGAGACCCATGCCCGCCAAAAAGCGGACCACCCTGCCCTTCGGCATCTGGCCGTCGCCCGTCAGCGCCGGCCTGGCCGCGCGCGCGAGCCGGCGCATCGGCCTGCTTCAGAGCGACGGCGCGGCCCTCTACTGGAGCGAGTCGCGCCCCGAGGAGCAGGGTCGCCAGGCGATCGTCCGCGTCGGCCGCGAGGGCGCCCGCGAGGACATCCTGCCGGCCCCCTATTCGGCCCGCTCGCGCGTGCACGAATACGGCGGCGGGGAGTTCCTGGCCGCGGGCGGCGCCGTCTACTTCGTGAACGACAGGGACCAGCAGGTCTATGCGCTTGTGCCCGGGCAGCAGCCACGGCGCCTGACCAACACCCCGCGCACGCGGTACGCTGATCTCATCCTCGATCGCGTCCGCAACCGGCTTGTCGGTGTCGCTGAGACGCACGCGCCGAAGGCGAGTGGAGGCCACGAGCCGCCGCGCAACACAATGGTGGCCATCGCGCTCGGCACCGGCACGCCGGGGGGCGTCAACGAGCTTGCCTCAGAGCGCGACTTCTACGCCAGCGCGCGTCTGTCACCCGACGGCACCAAGCTCGCCTTCGTGGCCTGGGATCTGCCGGACATGCCGTGGGACAGCGCCACGCTCTGCGTCGCGGCAGTCGCCGCCGACGGAACCCTGGCCCCCGCGAAGCCCATCGCCGGCGGCAATGCTAGCGCAGCGTTCCAGCCGGAATGGGGGCCCGACGGGCACCTCTACTTCGCCTGGGACGTGACCGGCTGGGGGTGCCTCTACCGCTGGGATGGCGCACACATCACCGTGGTGGACAGGCTGCCGCGCGCCGAGCTGTGGCGCTCGCAGTGGGTGTTCGGGATGCGCTCTTTTGCGCTCGCTGCCGACGGCCGCTTCGCCGCCGTCTACCTCCAGCGCGGCCTGCCGCTCCTGCGGATGGGCTCGGTCGCGGAAGCGAGGCCCCTGCGGCCTGTCGCCTACGCCAGGCTGCAGCGGAGGGCGGCGCGCCTCGACGATCCCATCGCTGTTGGCGACGGCTTCGCGGTACTCGCCAGTCCGCCCAAGTCGATGCCGGTCGTGGTACGCCTCGGGCGCGGCCGTCTCCTGCCTCTGGCACCCGCGGCAGACGCGGGGATCGATGCCCGCGCAATCAGCCGCGGCCAGCTGTGCGAATTTCGCAACGGCAAGGATCGGGTGTTCGGCATCCACTACGCGCCGAGAAATCCAGAATATCAAGGCGCGCGCGGCGCCCTTCCGCCAGGTCTCGTGCTGGCGCATGGAGGGCCCACCAGCATGACCGACGCCGGCCTCAAGATGCGCGTGCAGTACTATACGAGCCGCGGTTTCGCTGTGCTCGATGTCAACTACGCCGGCAGCACAGGTTTCGGGCGCGCCTACCGAGAGCGGCTCGACGGCCAGTGGGGCATCGCCGACGTGGCCGATTGCGCCGCCGGCGCGCGCTTCCTCGCCCGCAAGGGGCTCGCTGACCCCGGCAGGATCGCCATCGCCGGCGGCAGCGCGGGCGGCTACACCACGCTGATGGCGCTGGCCACCACCAAGGCCTTCGCCGCCGGCTGCAGCCACTACGGCATCTCCGATTTGGGGCTTCTGATGGAGCACACCCACAAGTTCGAGTCGGGCTACTTGCACCGGCTGCTTGGCACGACGCCCGCCAGGTGGAAGGGCGTCTGCGCGGAGCGTTCGCCGCTCAACCTGATCGAGGGCATCACCGCGCCCGTCATCCTGTTCCAGGGCCTCGATGACAAGGTCGTGCCGCCGGAGCAGTCGCGGCTGATCGTGGAGAAGCTCCGCGGGCGCGGCATCGAGGTCGCCTACCACGAGTTCCCCGGCGAGGCGCACGGCTTCCGCAAGGCCGAGACCATCATTGCCGTGCTCGAAGCTGAGCTAGCCTTCCTGCAGCGTGTGCTGCGGCTGGGCTGGACCGGCCCGCTCAGCACGGCCTGAAAACCGCTCCGGCGACCCAGCGCCGGCGATCCAGCTCCGGCGACCCCAGACGCGGGATCAACGGCGCGGGGATCAACGGCGCGGGCATCTTCATCGCCAACCTTCCCCGACCATTCCGAAGCCGGCTTCGCGAGCATGGCGATGAACCTGGCCCCACTTCCAACTTCCCCCGACTTCCAACTTCCATGTCTCTCGCAAGCATGTCTTTCGCAAGGATGTCTCTCGCAAGGCTGGCATGCCGCAAGGCGGCGTCCTGGATGCTGGCGTCCTGGATGGACGAGGGCACCGGCCAGATCCTTCGTTCGACGGCGGCGCGTCAGTGCGCGATGTTGGTGAAATCGGACTCGCGGCCTCGGCGACATCGTGGACGTGGCCGCCCGTTCGCGGAGAGCGCGCCCAGATTGTCTCCGGCTTCGGCTGGCTCGCGGGCGAGCCCACGACAACACAGGAATTGAGATGGACCAAGCAGAGGCCCCTTGCCGCCCAAATTGCCGCCCAAATTTTCCTAGTCAGCGTGCGAGCAGCTCGCGATAACAAGACGGTGGATCGCCCGAGTTGGCCCTCGCGTCGGGCGCAAGGCAGAATAGCGAGGTCGGCGCGAAGCGTCCGACGCCTACATTATTCAGCGCCGGCGCCCTACATAAATCTCGCGCGGTGCAAAGACGCCTACGCGAGGGCTAACTTCCCGAAGGCGGCTCTCCACCGTTGCCGAGCTGTTGCAAGCGATGGAGGTTTCCCATGCCCGACAAACCCTGGCTGCCGAGCAACTGGGCCAGCCGCGAGCTTGACCCGGTCTTCCGCGGCTTCCGTACCCAGCTCGATACGCTGTTCGAGGACTGGTTCGGTCGCAGCATCGGGGGCGCGCTGGCGCCGCGCGTCGATGTCAGCGAGACGGCCAACGAGGTGACGCTGACGGTGGAGCTGCCGGGCGTTGCGGAGAAGGACATCGACGTGTCGCTGTCGGGTAACCAGCTCACCATCAAGGGCGAGAAGAAGTCGGAGCACCAGGAGAAGGAGGACAGCGACGACGGCCGCGTGTTCCACCGCGTGGAGCGCACCTTCGGCGCGTTCCAGCGCACCATGACCATCCCATTCGACGTGGAGCCCGACAAGGTGTCCGCCGGGTTCAAGGATGGCGTGCTCACCATCACCCTGCCCAAACCCGCCGGTACCAGCGAGCAGCCGCAGAAGCGCCGGATCGAGGTGAAGCGCAGCGTGTGAGGCCGGGGCCTGGTGTCGGCGCCTGAGTCGGGTGTGGGGGGTCGGGTGTGGGGGTCGGGCGTGGGGGGTCGGGCGTGGTGGGCCGGCCGTCGGCGTTCGGCAGATGCCCGACACCCACGGCCCGCGTCTTGCCGGCACGACGTGTGATAGGTTTGCACGCCCAGTTCCGCTTCGAGCAGGGCTAGCCTGGCAACAACGTCCGGCACGGGGGACCTACATGAAGCTGATCACGTTCGAGCGCGGCGGCCGCACCAGCTACGGCGCCGTCAAGGATGGCGGCGTGGTCGATCTTGGCGCGCGCCTGCGCCAGGCGCCGGCGCTCATCGACCTGATCGCTCAGGGCATGGGCCCGCGGGCTGACGACATTGTCGCGCGCGAGGCGCCCGATTGCGGCCTCAACGCCGTGACGCTGGACTTGCCGCTGCCGGCGCCAGGCAAGATCCTGTGCGTGGGGATCAACTATCTCGACCGCAACGCCGAGTACAAGGACGAGACCCCGCAGCCCACCCACCCCAGCGTGTTCATCCGCCTCCCGGCCTCGTTCGTGGCGCACGGGCAGGACCTGATCCGACCGCCCGAGACGCAGCAGTTCGACTACGAGGGCGAAATCGCCCTGGTGATCGGCAGGCGCGGCCGGCGTATCGCGCGCGCGGCGGCCATTGGGCACGTGTTCGGCTACACCATCGCCAACGAGGGCACCGTCCGCGAGTGGACGCGGCACGGCAAGTTCAATGTAACGCAAGGCAAGAACTTCGACCGCTCGGGGTCGTTGGGCCCGTGGATCGTGACAGCGGATGTTGCGCCAAGCCCGCTGCGGCTCAAGACCCGGGTCAACGGGGAGGAACGCCAGAACGACACCACCGACCGGCTCCTGTTCCCCTTCGACCACCTCGTCTCGTACCTCTCCACTTTCACGACCCTTGAGCCGGGCGACATGATCCTCACCGGCACGCCCAACGGCGCCGGGGCGCGCTTCGACCCGCCGAGGTGGCTGGTGCCGGGCGATGTGGTGGAGGTCGAGCTGGAGGGCCTGGGTGTTCTGTCAAACCGCGTCGCGGACGAGGCGGGCTGAGAGGCGTCATGTACCGACGACGATCAGTTCACCGGCGTCGCTGTAGAGGACGCCCGCCGGTAAGCGTGGCCCTCGTCATGGCCACGGCGGCCACAGTGTCACGGCCACGGTGTCATGGCCACCCGTGTCATGGCCACCCGTGTCATGGCGACGGTGTCATGGCCACGGTCCGCCACCCGGTTGGCGTTGCCAATGCTCGAGCCTTTGTGCCGGCTCCGCGCCTGCGAAATTGGGGTATATCCAGGCGATTGCGGAAACGGGTCGATAGATTGAGCACGGGCGGACCCGCTCTCCAGGAGGATCCCGGTGCCCGCTCACGAGCTGGCGAACGGTGGACAGGGATGGCTTGACGAGAAGCCGCCTGATAGAGGGTATAGGCCCATGCCAACAAGAGAGCCAACAAGAGACAAGACGTTTGCCCCCAGCCCTGCGACCGTGTTGGCGCCGACGGACCACGAGGCAAAGTCGGTCCCCATCTGGATCGCACGCGATGCTAGCTGGGTGCGCGAGACGCCGCTGTCGGATGCCCAGCGCGCCTGGGCGGCGGCCGCGGGCTTCAAGGGCATCGGCAACAAGCATTTGCTGATCCCCGACAGCGACGGGTCGCTGGCCGGCATCGCCTTCGGCATCGGCGAGCCGCGCGATCCCATGGCCAGGCCGGAGCTGCAGCTGGGCATGCTGGCGGGTGCGCTGCCGCCCGGCCTCTATCACCTGGCAAGCGGCGTCCAGGATGCCGAGCTGGCCGGCGTGGCTTGGGGTCTCGGTGCCTACCGCTTCCGCCGGTACAAGGCGGAGAACGGCGGGGTGCCGCCGCCGTCCGCGCAGCTGAAGCTACCGTCCGATGCCAGCCTCTACCGCGTGCTGGCAACGGTCGAAGGCGTTTGGCTCGGCCGGGACCTCATCAACACACCGGCCGGCGACCTCGGACCGCAGGAACTAGAAGATGCGGCGCGTATCCTGGCCGAGCGGCACGGCGCCGGCATCGCCAGCATCGTCGGCGAAGAGCTCATCGTCCGGAACTTCCCCATGATCCACGCCGTGGGCCGTGCCAGCACGCGCCCACCGCGCCTGATTGACCTGACCTGGGGCCGCGGCGACGCCCCACGCGTCACCCTGGTGGGCAAGGGCATCTGCTTCGACACGGGCGGGCTCGACATCAAGCCGGCCAGCGCCATGCTGCTCATGAAGAAGGACATGGGAGGTGCCGCCGCGGCCCTGGCGCTCGCGCACATGATCATGGCCAACGCCCTCGACGTGCGCCTGCGTGTGCTGATCCCTGCCGCCGAGAACAGCATCGCCGGTAACGCCTTCCGCCCCGGCGACGTGGTGAAGAGCCGCGCTGGCAAGACGGTCGAGATCGGCAACACCGACGCCGAGGGCCGCCTGGTGCTGGCGGACGCGCTCGCCTTGGCCGACGAGGAGCGTCCCGATACGCTCGTGAGCTTCGCCACCCTGACCGGGGCTGCGCGCGTGGCGCTGGGCCCGGAGCTGCCCCCGCTCTATACCGACGACGACGCCTTCGCGGGCGCGCTTGCCACCGCCGGTCTCAGGGTCGGAGACCCCGTCTGGCGCATGCCGTTGTGGAGCGGCTACGAGGCTCTGCTGGACAGCCCCGTGGCCGACATGAACAACGTGTCGGACAGCCCGTTCGCCGGCTCTGTGACGGCCGCCCTCTTTTTGCGCCGCTTCGTGAAACGGGCCCGCCGCTTCGCCCATCTCGACATCTACGGCTGGCGCCCCGGCCCCAAGCCACTCGGCCCGAAAGGGGCCGAGGTGCACGCCGCGCGCGCCGTTTTCGAGGTGCTCCGCGCGGAAAGAGGGCAGCAGTGACATCGGCAATGGAGAGCGAGGATCGGCGGTCCATTCCCCGCTCCCCAATTCCCGCGATCTGGTTCCAACTCAGAGTACTCCATTGACCAAACCTCCCGATCCTCGCACGCATCCCTACCGCGCCGACCTCGCGGCGGAAGTTCTCCGCGGCGTCGTGCCGGCGCCGCGCTATGTCGAAGGTGCGCTGAAGCAGGTGGCGCATGGGGCTACGCCGCTGTGGTCGCGGCCTGATGCATCCCTGGGGTGGGCCAGCCAGCTCCTGCACGGCGAGCTCGTTCGTTGCTACGAGGAGAAGGACGGCTGGGCTTGGGTGCAGGCGCTCTGCGACTCCTATGTGGGCTATGTGCATGCCGAGGCTCTCTCCCTCTACAGTCAAGCCGCGACCCACCGGGTCACCGTGCCGGGCACGTTCGTCTACGCTGCACCCGACGCCAAGGCCCTGACCGGCCTCCACCTCGCCATGAACGCGCTCGTGTGTGTGGCGGAGCCGGGGGCGACCTTCGCCAGGTTGGCGGGCGGCGGTTTCGTGCCCGCGTGCCACCTCGGCGGCATCGACGAGGCGGCGTCCGACTTCGTAGCCGTGGCGGAGCAGTTCGTCGGCACGCCCTATGTGTGGGGCGGTAAGACGCGGCTGGGGCTCGACTGCTCGGGCCTGGTTCAGGTGGCCATGCACGCGGCGGGTGGTCCCTGCCCGCGCGACAGCGACCTGCAGATGACTGAGCTCGGCACGCCGGTGGAAACGGGGCGCGATCTCGACGGCGTGCAGCGCGGGGACCTAATCTTCTGGAAGGACCATGTGGCCATCGTCAGCCACGCCTCCACGCTGCTGCACGCCAACGCCCATCGCATGGCCGTCGCCTCCGAGCCGCTGCGTCTCGCCGTCGACCGCATCGCCAAGTCGGGCTCCCCCGTCGTCACCATCAAGCGTCCTGCAACGCCAAGAGCCGGCCTGAAGCTATTTCCGTGAGCGCAGGCGCGTGCAGATTGCGTGAGCGCAGGTGGGCGCAGACCGCCTTCTGCAAAAGGGCATCGGACCCTCGGCGAGCGCCTCCACATCGCCGGTCTCAGTCACCGCGCTGACGCGGAGGGCAAGGCCGACGCTTGCGCGGCCCCAAGCCAGCCTACCTAACAACGCGCGGCGCGAGCACGACCCCTAGCGGGTATCGCCGCAGAACTCCGCCCCCGAGCTGGTGCCATGGGCTCAGACCGGCCGGACCTCATATGATCCTGCAGGGTATGACACGTGATCCTGCAGGGTGCCACGGCTTGAACCAAGCCGGTAGGCGGCGGCGCGGCGGGCGTGTAACGTCGGCGCTTCGCAGTCTCACCTCACGATGGCGCGCCCCGCATGATCCCCCTGCTTAACGGCCTGCGCATCCTCGACCTCACCAGCGTCATTCTGGGGCCCTACGGCACGCAGATCCTGGGCGATCTGGGCGCCGAGGTGATCAAGGTCGAACCACCCGAGGGCGACAGCATGCGGCTGGCGGCGCCAGGCATGTCGGCGATCTTCGCAAACTTCAACCGCAACAAGCGCTCCGTCGTGCTCGATCTCAAGGCTGAGGCCGGCAGGGCGGTGCTCATGAAGCTCATCGGCACCGCCGACGCGTTCGTGCACAACATGCGCCAGGAGGCCATGGACAAGCTGGGCTTCACCTTCAAGGCGGTGCGCAACGCCAACCCGCGGATCGTCTACGCCGCCGCGATCGGCTTCGGCCGCCAGGGCCGCTACGCGGGAAAGCCCGCCTACGACGACGTGATCCAGGCGGCGTCGGGTTTCGCCGGCCTGTTCCAGATGCGCGACGGCGCACCCCTCTACGCCCCCAGCATCGCCGCCGATAAGGTCTCCGGCCTGCACCTTGCCTACGCCGTGCTGGCCGCGCTCCTCTACCGTGAGCGCACCGGCGAGGCGCCGGGCTACGTGGAGGTGCCGATGTTCGAGCTGATGGCCGCGTTCAGCCTGTCCGAGCACCTCGGCGCGGCCACCTTCGAGGACGAGGGCAAGATCGGCTACGTGCGTGTCATTTCGCCCTCGCGGAAGCCCTATCGCACCAAGGACGGCTGGGTGGGCGTCTTGCCCTACAGCCAGCGCAACTGGACCAAGGTGCTCGCCGAGATCGGGCGGGCCGACGTGGCCGATCTCGCCTGGTTCAAGAACCCCACCGAGCGCAGCCGGCGTGTGGACGAGCTCTATGAGATCCTGGCCGAGGCAATGCCCGTACGTACCACCGCCGAGTGGGTCGCCACCTTCGAGCGTCTCGACATCCCGCATGCGCCGGTGCGCGCGCCCCAGGACCTGCTGCACGACCCCCACCTCGCCGACGTGGGCTTCTTTGCGTGCAACTTCGCCGCGGAGACACCCGTTCAGCGCACGCTGCGCCAGGCCGTCACCGTGGAGGACGCGGCCACCACACCCGACCTGCCGCCACCCCCGCTCGGCGCCGACACCGAGGCGGTGCTGCGGGAGGCCGGCTGCAGCGAGGCTGAGATCGCCGCGGCGCGGCAGCGAGGCAAGCCGTAGGCCAGAGGAGCTCATGATGACGAATCAGATGACCTCGCTCGGGCGTACCTCGGGTCTAAAATTCGCAGCCCTCGTCCTGGCCGCCTTCTATCTGCCGCCGCTGCTCATTCGCGTCGGGCTGATCCCGCGCACCTACGCGTTCGTCGTGCTGCTCGTCATCGCAGGGGCATTCGCGCTGATCGCGCTCGCGCAGCGGATGCCGGCGGCCGAACTAGGGTTTAGGTGGGACAATCTCAAGCCGGCGGTTGCCGCCAATGCGGTCCTGGCCCTGGCGGTTGGATCCGGCCTGCTTGCCGCCTTCTGGCTCGGCCTGATCCGCCATCCGCATGCAGGGAACTGGTGGTGGTTTGTGCCGTTCTACGTGCTCATCTCGTGCCCAGTACAGGAGTTCGTCTGCCGCGGCTTCCTGTTCGCGGAGATGCGCCGGTGCGGGATCACGGGGGCCGGCTCGCAGATTGCCATCTCCGCCGTCAGCTATGCCTTCCTGCACATCGTCTTCCGCGACTGGCTGGCTTTCCTGGCGCCGCTTGCCATCGGCGTAGGCTGGGGCGCGCTCTACCGGCGCTATCCGAACCTCTGGGGCGTCGTCCTCTCCCATGCCGTGCTGGGCTTGATCTCCCTCCGCATAGGCCTCATTTGACCGACCCCAGCTGCAAGCCCGACGCCGTTCGGGCTTGTTTGGGTTCGGCCCTGGGAGCAACCGACGAGCAGCGCCGGAAGCGCATGGGCCACTGGTCTGACCGCGTGCGCGTTGTTGCCCGCCGCCTCACTGCCACATAACGTGTCTGTCGTGCTCTTGCTCGTCGAGAAACCCATGAAGGCCATCCGCATCCACGCCCACGGCGGCCCTGAGGTCATGCGCTGGGAGGAGGTCGAGCTGCCACCGCCCGCGCTCGGCGAGGCGCGCATCCGTCATGCCGCCATTGCGGTGAACTTCTCGGACATCAACCAGCGGCGCGGCGGGTTTTATTCGGCCGAGCCGGCGCCCATGCCGCTGATCCTCGGCAACGAGGCGGCCGGGCTGGTCGAGAGCGTCGGGCCGGGCGTGACGCAGG
The DNA here is from genome assembly GCA_017353825.1 of Hyphomicrobiaceae bacterium. Classification (GTDB taxonomy): domain Bacteria; phylum Pseudomonadota; class Alphaproteobacteria; order Rhizobiales; family Hyphomicrobiaceae; genus AWTP1-13. Next base: position 17,608 of record JAFMSC010000004.1, read on the forward strand.
TCGCGCCGGGCGATCGCGTGGCCTACGTCGGCGTGAATGCCGCCTTCTACCAGCAAACCGGGGCCTACGCGGAGGCGCGCAATATGCCGGCGGCGCGGCTCGTCCCAATCCCGCTCGGCATCTCCGATGGCCAAGCCGCGGCCATGATGGTGAAGGGCCTCACAGCCTCGTTGATCGTCAACCGCGTGTACCGCCCTAAGCCCGGTGACGCTGTGCTGATCCATGCCGCGGCGAGCGGGGTCGGCCTGATCCTGGCGCAGTGGGCGAGCCATCTGGGCGCCACGGTGATCGGCACCGTGGGCTCGCCCGACAAGGCCCGCATCGCCGCCGCGTACGGCTGCGAGTACACCATCCTCTACCGCGAGGACGATTTCGTCGCGGCCGTTAGGGGGATAGCGCCCAAGGGCGTGCACGCCGTCCTCGACGGCGTGGGCAAGGACACCTTTATGACCTCGCTCGACTGTCTGCGACCGTTCGGCATCATCGTCAACTACGGCAACGCCTCCGGGCATGTCCCGCCGCTTGACATCCTCGACCTCAGCAAGAAGGGCGCCCTCTCGGTGTCGCGACCGGGGCTCAGCCATTACCTCAAGGAGCCTGGCGCGCTCCACACGGCGGCGGCCGAACTGTTCAGCCTCGCCGCCGACGGTACTCTCAAGATTGAGATCGGCCGCACCTATCCGCTCCGGGACGCGGCCCAGGCGCACCGCGATGTGGAGGGCCGGATGCTCGCTGGCTCGATCGTCCTGATCCCCTGAAGCCGTCACTTGATCAAGGTGACCTCGAAGCCAAGCGGGCTCTCCGCGATCAGACACTGGCCGAAAGGCGTAAGCTGAGCCATGCGCTCGAAATCCAGCCTGGAATAGGCCCGTCTCCTCAATGCGGACAAGATGGTCCGGGTGAGAAACGCGTTCAAGCGCCCGAGAGGCATTCTCGCGACTTCCTCCGCGATGGATTTGGTGGATGCGTCGCGGCGCATGTCGATGACCATCGCCTGCCCTCCAGGCCGCAGAACGCGGTGCATCTGCCTCAGCGCACCGACAGGATCGCTGAAGTTCTTGAACGCCGCGCGGCATACGATGAAGTCGAACTGGTCCGCAGCAAATGGCAGGGTCGCGGCGTCGCCTTCCTGGAAATCGATGTCGACGCGGGCATGCGCGGCATTCTCCCGGGCGATGCGGATGAATGTCTGGCTCACGTCGAGCCCGGTGATCTGATACGACCCCAGTCGGGCCAACTCGATGGCGAGATAGCCGGGGCCGGGGGCGACTTCGAGCACTCGGGCTCCCGGTTGCAGCCCATCGGCGATGCGCTTGGCCAAGTCGCGGAATTCGGCGATACCGCTAAGAGTGTTCTTTGCGTACCAAGTCGCTATCATGCCCTCCATCGCCATGCCCTTGTACGGCTTTGGCTTCCGCTCCACAGAGGCGTTCATGGTGGCTCCATATATCTTATTTGATAAGATAATTAACAGATAAGGCAAAGGCGGTGCGATGTCAACCAAGAGCAAGAGGCGTCAGCAACTCGAGACCGCGCTCAACTCGGCGATGCGCGATGTCAGCGGTCAAGGCGTACTCTACAGCCAAGCCGTGGCGGCTCGGCTCGGCATGAACAGCACCGACCTCGAATGTCTTGATCACATCTTGCGGGGCCCGGTCACCGCCGGCAGGCTCGCCGAGCTGACAGGATTGACGACCGGCGCGATCACCGGGGTCATCGATCGGCTCGAGCGGGAGGGCCTCGCCAGGCGCGAGAGCGATCCCGATGACCGCCGCAAGACCGTCGTCCGGGCCCTGCCCGCGGTCCTGAAGCGCGTCCTACCACTGTTCGAGCCGATGGAGCGTGCGGCGATGGCAGTCCTGTCGAGGTATCGCGATGACGAGCTCGCTCTGATCCTCGATTTTCTGACCCGAGCAGGGAATGCGGCCTTGGCTGCCATGTCGGAGCTTCAGGCCAGTTCTGAGCGCCGGTCACCAATGAAGCCGCCTGAGCCAAAATGAAGTTGCTGAGGGAAAACAGACGCCGACTGCTAAAACCGGCCCGCCTCACCTGCTTCCGCGACCGAGGGGCGCGGAGATATCGGCAGTGCTTGCGAGGCTCGCCAGCGGAGCGCCAGGAAACGCAAAGATTGGCGTTGACGGCTCCTGTTTCTGTGGCCGATATCGAAACCAAGCAAGAAACGGCGGGGAGGAGCCAGGTTGGACGCCGCTGCCGAGCACGCGAAGTCTGCCGAAACCAGCCGGCTGGCGGGGGCGATCGACTGCGACGTGCACCCGCGTGCGCCCTACCTGCGCGAGCTGATGCCCTATTTCGACGCCCACTGGGCGGACACCGCGCGCTACCGCGACGTGCTGATGCGGGAGCTCACTTCGTTCCCACCCAACGCCCCGCTGATGCGGCGCCCGGATTTGGGTGTGGCCGGCGAGTGCGGCGGGACGCTGGCGACGCTGCAGGCGCAAGTCCTCGACCGCTGGCAGCTGCGGGCCGCGATCGTGAACCCGCTGTTCGCCGGTTCCATGATGCATGATCCGCACCTGGGTACCGCGCTGTGCCGCGCCCACAACGACTGGATCGCCAGGGAGTGGCTGGACAAGGACGCACGACTGCGCGCGTCGATCGTCGTCAACCTGGGGCGGCCGGAGAACGCCGCGGGGGAGATCAACCGGGTGGCGATGGATCGCCGCTTCGTGCAGGTCATCGTGCCCGTGCAGACCGAGATCCCGCTCGGCCGCTCCGTCCACAAGCCGATCTTCGAGGCGCTGGTGCAGCATGGCTTGCCGCTCGGTATCCACGCCGGCAGCATGTTCCGCAACCCGGCCTCGCAGAGCGGCTTCTACTCGACCTTCTCGGAGGACTACACGGCGCACATCTCGGCCTTTACCGCGCAGGTCGCCAATCTCATCTCGGAAGGCGTATTCGCCGAGTATCCCGACCTTAAGATCGTGCTGATCGAATCCGGTGTGAGCTGGATGCCCCCCTTCATGTGGCGTTTCTCCAAGGACTGGCGCGGCGTGCGCAACGAAGTGCCCTGGGTCGACCGCAGTCCGGCCGACATGATGCGAGACCACGTGCGGCTGACAACCCAGCCGTTCGATGCGCCGGCTGGGACCGTTGCCAAAATCGTGCAGCAGCTCGGCTCGCCCGACATGCTGCTGTTCTCTTCGGACTATCCTCATTGGCATTTCGACGGCGATGACGCGGTCCCAGAGGGGATGCCGGAGGAGCAAGTGGGCAAGATGCTGGTCGACAACGTGCTCGCAACCTATCCGCGCCTGGGAGGCATCCAATGAACGAGATCGTGCGCGAGGATGCTGTGGTCGGCGACGGCGCCAAGGCGAGGCTGGACCTCATCGACTGCGATATCCATCCCTATCCGAGGACGCGCGCCGAGCTCTACCAGTTCCTCCCCAAGGAATGGCGGGAGCACGTCGAGACCTACGGAGCCCGCGGCTCGCAGCCGTTCCTCGGGCTCATGCACATCCCGCGCGTGCAGCAGGCGCGCCTCGATTCCAAGCCCGAGACCGGGCCGGCCGGCTCCGATCTCAAGCTCATGCAGGAGCAACTGCTCGACTTCTACGACATCAAGTACGGCATCCTGCAGCCGTTCGGACCGGGTGGCGCCGGAAACCTGCTCAATTGGGGCCTGGCCAACGCCGTCTGCGCGGCCGTCAACGACTGGCAGATCGCCTGCTGGCTGGAGCCGGAGCCCAGGCTGCGCGGCTCCGTGTTGCTGCCGCAGGAGGATTGGGAGGCGTCGGTCAAGCTGATCGGGCGCCATGCCGGCGACAAGCGCTTCGCCCAGATCACCCTCCACGCGCGCTCGGCCGAGCCCCTTGGCAAGCGGCGCTATTGGCCGATCTACGAGGCGGCCGAGCGGCTTGGGCTGCCGGTGGCGATCCACTCCTCGGGCTACGGCCAATACGCCCCGTCCGGAGCCGGCTGGATGTCGTTCTACATCGAGGAGCACCATTCCTACGCTCACACCATGCAGACGGCCATCATCTCCATGGTCATGGAGGGCGTGTTCGAGCGCTTCCCCAGTCTCAAGCTCGTCGCCGTCGAGGGTGGCTTCGCCTGGGTGCCGCCGTTGGCTTGGCGCCTCGATAAGGTGTGGTTGCGCAACCGCACCGAGACACCTCATGTGAAGCGTCCGCCCTCCGAGTACATGCGCAGCAACGTCTGGTACGCCACCCAACCGGTCGAGGAGCCAGAGACGCCGAGCCAGATCAGCGACGTCATCGAGTGGATCGGGCCGGACAGGCTGCTGTTCGCCACCGACTATCCCCACTGGGACATGGACGACCCGCGCTACGCCTTCAAGTACCCGCTCGACAAGGAAATCCGGGCCCGCATCTTTTCGGCCAACGCCAAGGAGCTCTACGGCTTTGCGTAAGCTGGAGAAGCACGTGGTGGCACGGGTCGAGGAGGTCGTTCCCGGCCAGCCGCTGGTACGGCAGGTGAAGGGCCGCCAGGTCGGCATCTTCAACTTGCACGGCGAGTATTTCGCTTTGCTCAACCGGTGCCCGCACCAGAGCGCTGAGCTGTGTCGCGGCCGCATCACACACCTGGTGCGGGCGAAGCGGGCCGGCGCGTTCGAGGTGAGCCGCCAAGGCGAGTTCATCAAGTGCCCCTGGCACGGCTGGGAGTTCGACATCCGCACCGGGCAGTCCTGGTGCGATCCCAACTCCATCAACGTGCGCCAGTTCGGCGTGACGGTGGAACGCGGCGAGACTCTTGTGAAAGGCCCATACGTGGCCGAGACGTTCCCGGTCTCAGTGGAGGACAGCTACATCGTCCTGGAGATGTGACGGCTCCGAATGGGTCGGCCGCGCAACAACGGCAAATGGCAGACGGCAAACCGCTTATGGCGGAGACTCGATTTGCCACGGGGCGTCCGCCATTCACAAAACGAGAACGAGGAGAGGGAGCAAACAAGTGTCTCGTCACACAGCCAAGCCATTGCTCGCCGCGGCCTGGGCGATCCTGGCGGTTTGGGCGGCCGCTTTACCGGCCCACGCCGCCCAGACGCTGCGTTTGCTGATGCCGTGGAACCAGACCAGCGCCGGCAATATCGCGGTCGGCAATCACCTGATCAAGGTGATCGAGGAGGAGGCCGGCGGCGAGATCAAGATAGCCAAGTTCGACAACGGCGTTGTGCCGCCCTTCGAGCAACTGGAACCGGTGGCGAGCGGCGTCTTCGACCTGCACTACACCAACCCAGCCTACCACGCCGGCGACACGCCGATCGGCCAGATCCTGGACACGGTGGTTGCGGACGCCGAGAAGCGGCACGCTTCGGGCGTCTGGGACATGGTCGACAAGGCCTACCAGAAGCGCAACCTCAAGATGCTCGCCGCGGGAGCATCCACGGGCTTCCAGTTCCTGGTGCGCAGCGACATCAGCCCTGACGGCACGCTCAAGGGCATGAAGATCCGCTCGAACCCGGCCTACGATGGCACCATCCGCGCGCTCGGCGCCGCCCCGGTCCAGCTGCCGATCGGCGAGGTCTACACTTCGATGCAGAGCGGCCTGATCGACGGCACTGCGTTCCCGGTGCATGGGGTTGTCTCGGCCAAGATGGGCGAGGTCTCCAAGTTCCAAGTCCGGCCCGTGTTCGGTCAGGGCACCGCGATGGTGCTGATGAACCTCAATAGGTGGAACAAGCTGTCACCCGGGCTGCAAGCCAAGATGCTCGCCGCCGGGCGCAAGTTCGAGGACACCTGCTTCAAGGTGGTGGCTACAATTGCCGCCGCCGACGAGGCCGACCTCGTCAAGTCCGGCGTGCCGACCAAGCGCCTTAACGAGACTGCCGCGTCGCAGATCAACCAGTACTACAACCAGAGCCTCTGGGACCAGGCGGCGAAGACTGGCGGGGCCGAGGCCGCCGACATCATCAAGTTCGTCAAGGACCACGATCTGGTTTTCAGCGGCTTGTGACCTTCCATCGACGGTGGCCATCGACGGTGGCCACCGGCCGTGGCCACCGGCCGCCTGCGGGCTCCATCAAACGGTGACAGGATGGCATGCTGATATTGTCGTGGCTCGCGCGGGTACACGACCGGGTGACCATTGTGGGCGCCTGGCTCGCCGCCCTCTGCATCGGCGCCATCACGCTCCTCTACTGCGGCGAGGTGGTGACGCGCTACTTCCTGCGCGCACCGAGCAGCTGGTCGGCGGCGGTCGCCGTCTATCTGATGCTCGGCACGGTGCTCCTGGTCATGCCCCATCTGGTCATGCAGCAGGATCACGTCGCGATCACGGTGGCCGACTACCTGGCACCACGCGCCGCCCATCGGCTGGCGCTGTGGGTCCTCGCCGCGTCACTCGTTGTGTGCGCCGTTGCCACGTTCATCTCGTACGAGGAGACGGCGCGCGCCTTCTCCCGCGGCGTGCGCACCACCGACACCCTGTTCATCCCCAAGTGGTGGCTGCTGGCGCCGGTCGTCTACGGGCTCGGCAGCTCCACCCTCCACTTCGCGCGCCAGCTCGTGCGTCTCTTCAATTCCTCAGCCAAGGCGCCGAAGGCGGAGGCCTCCGTTGGATAATCTCCCCTGGTACGTGACGCTTGGCGGCATCTTCGGCTCGGTCGTCGCGCTGACCTTTCTGGGCATTCCGGTGTTCGTCGTCTTCCTGCTCGTCAACGTGACGGGGATCGTGGTGTTCCTTGGCCCGTCGGCGTTCGGCATGTTCGCCAATAGCCTGGTGTCGACGCTGACCAACGAAGCCTTCATCACGGTGCCGCTGTTCCTGCTGATGGGCGAGATGCTGTCGCACTCGCGCGCGATCGAGGAGCTGTACGAGGCCTTCGACGGCATCCTGGGCGCAACGCGCATCCGCCTCTACACCCTGTGCACGCTGGTCGCGACCGTGGTTGGCACCGTGTCGGGGTCGGCCATGGCGGACGCGGCCATGCTCGGCCGCTCCATCTATCCCGGTATGATCGAGCGCGGCTACGATAAGCAAATGTCGACCGGCCTGATCCTCGCCGGCGCCACCATCGCCCCGATCATCCCGCCCAGCATCCTCACGGTGGTGCTGGCGATCATCGCCAACGCCTCGGTTGCCAAACTGCTGATCGCCGGCACGCTGCCCGGTTGCCTGCTTGCCGTGCTCTACGTCGCCTATGCCTACGTGCGGGTCCTGCTCGATCCTTCCAAGGCGCCACCGCTCGACACCTCGATCCACCGCACCCTCGGCGATCGCATGCTCGGGCTCGTGCGCATGCTCCCGTTCGCCTTCGTGATGTTCATGGTGATCGGGCTGATGCTGCTAGGGGTCGCGAGCCCCACCGAGTCGGCGGCGCTCGGCGTCGCGTCGTGCGTCGTTACGGCGTTGTGGTCGCGCACCTTCGGCTGGCAGATGGTCTGGACCTCGCTGCAAGGGGCTGCCAAGATCTCCGGTTCCATCTTTGCGATCATCATGAGCGCCAGCCTATTCGGGCAGCTCTTGTCGTTCACCGGCGCGACCGACCAGATGGTCAACATCGTCAAGGACCTGGACGTAGCGCCATCGGTCGTGTTCGTAATGCTGCTGGGCCTCACGTGGCTGGCCGGCATGTTTCTCGGCGCCACCGAATGGATGCTGATCTCCGTGCCCGTCTTCTCGCCGATCATCGACACCTTGGGCTTCGACCCGATCTGGTTCTGGACGCTTTACCTCATAACCATCGTCACCGGCGGCATGACCCCGCCATTCGGCATAACCATGTTCGTGTTCAAGGCGGCCGTGCCCGGCAGCAACCTGATGGACATCTATAACTCCACCTGGCCGTTCGTGGCGGTGATCTTCCTCGGCATCGCCATCATGTGGGCCTTCCCGCAGATCGTGCTGGTGCTGCCGGAGATGATGCGATGATGGCGCCGCCGGGCTCAACGACCCTGCGCGGGGGTGAGCGCGTGTGGTTCCTAGCCGACCGCCAGGGGCGCCAGCGCCTCGATATCGGTGGCGACGTCGATGATCACTGGACGTTTCGCGGCCAGCGCACGGTGGAGGGCGGGGGCGAAGTCGGCCGGCCTCTCGACGCGCAGGCCCAAGGCGCCCAGGTTCTCGGCAACCTGGGCGAAGTTGACGGCCGTGTAGGTCCACAGCTCGCGCGCCTGATCGGTCTGAGTGCCGCCATAGGCGCGATCGAAGCCGCGCTTGGACTGGTTGCCGCCGCCGTTGTTGTTGACGACGGTCACGGCGTTGAGGCCCCAGCGCGCGGCAGTTTCGACCTCGGCCAAATGGTAGTAGAAGCCGGCGTCGCCGGTGAACACGACGACGGGCCGGTCCGGACAGGCGGCCTTGGCACCGAGGCCCGCGGGGAAGGCCCAGCCGAGGTGTCCAGCGCTGCGGATGTAGCTCTGGCGCGGGCTCGTGAGGTCGAACATGCCGCCCATCCACATGCCCGCATGGCCGGTGTCGACCACCACGATGGCGTCGTCTGGTGTGTGCCGTGTCAGCTCCGCGCACATGCGCTCCGGCCGGATCGGCACGGCGTCGGAGGCCAGCACGTCGGCATACTTCCTACGCCAATCGCGACAGATGTCCTGGGCCGCATCGATCCAGGCCTTGCGGCGGCCTGAGGTGTCCTCGTTGGCGTGGGCCAGCATGCGGGCGAGCGTCACCTTGGCGTCGCCCAGCACCGCGGCTTTCAGCGGGTAGTTGCGCCCCAGCGCCTGCGGATCGAGGTCGATCTGCACGGCCGTCACGCCGATCTTGGGCACCGCCCAGAAATTCGTGGTCATGCCGCCGGTCTCAGTGCCGATGAAGCACACGGCGTCGGCCTCGGCCACCACCCGGTTGGCGCTCTCGCGCGAGTAGGTGCCGACCACGCCGATTGAGAGCGGATGGGTTCCGGCTATGGCATCCTTGCCGTTGAGCGAGGTTGCAACCGGGATGGCGAGGCGCTCGGCAAGTGCGACCAGCTCAGGTCCGGCACCGGAGGCGCGCACACCGCCGCCGGCGACGATGACCGGCTTGGCGGCCTCCTGCAGCACCTTCAGGGCGGCGATAACGCTCGCGGAATGAGGCTCAGGCCGGAACGGGGGCGCGATGGCGAACAGCGACTCGACCAGGGGCTCCATGTCGGCCTGCTCCGCGTCGATCTGGCCCTCGTTGCCGCGGAACTGCAGGTGCACCGGACCCGGCGTGCCGGAGGTTGCGACGCGGAAGGCCTGCCGCACCATATCGGGGATGCGGGAGACGTCGTCGATGGTCGCGTTGAGCTTGGTGACCGGCTCGAACGCCGGCACGTCGTCCACCTCCTGATAGACCTTGCGAAACTTGGTCCTGGGGTCGCGCCCGCCCGTCATGGCAATCACAGGCGAGTGCGCCAGGTAGGCATCCCGCAGGCCAGCGGCCAGGTTGAGCGCGCCGATCACCTGCGCCATGCAGATGCCGGGCCTGCCCGTGGCGCGCGCATAGCCATCGGCCATGTAGGCGGCCGACTTTTCTCCGTGCGTGTGGATGCGCTTGATCGAGGTGCGACGCTCCATCTCGGCAAAGCTGCGCCGCAGCACGGCCGGCACCATGAACACGTGCGTGACAGCGTACCCGGCCAACATCTCCGCCAGGCACTCCGCACCTGTCATCTTGGGCATGCTTGAGCCTCCCCTGTCGCCGGCGATCGCCGCGCTCTTGTCCGATCGGAGGAGGCAGCATAGCCAGGCAAAGGTGCCGCGCAACTCGGGGAACGCAAACGGGGCCCCCAAATCGGCTGGCCATCAGGTGGCCGCGGCGGCGCGGACGTGCGCAGGCCGGCCTCTCAGCGCTGACAGTGGCGATTTCGCATCGCCCAGGGAGAAGCAAAGGGAGAAGCCAAGGGTCTTGGCGTGCTGTGGGCGAGAAGCCTCGCAGGGCGCGTCGATCGCGGCATGGTTGCTGCGCGGCTTGCGGCATCCCCCCTTTGAGTACGTTTCAGAAATCATGTGGCATGCAGAAGAGCCGATCGGTGCCCAGCTGACCTCGAAGAGGCCGTGACGGATCTGAACTCGGCGTAGGCCTCGCCTGGCACGTTGTTGGGATGGGCGGTATGATCTGTCTCAAGATAGAAGGTAGCAGGCACATTCTTCGGATGGCGTTTGGGATCAGCTCCCCTGTTGCGTCCCACGAGGTCGGTCAGTCGCCAATGGCTGAGCGAATGTGGGCGGGCTCGGTTGGGTCTGCGCTTCGCTTGACCCAACCTACTTGATCGCCAGAGGGTTGACGGGCGAGCCCACTGCGCCGGTGATAGGGATGGCGGGGGCCACGAACAGATACTCGTACACGCCATCCGCTGCGCAGTCCTCGGCCAGCTCCTTGACGTTGAAGATCTCGCCCATGGTCATGCCCATCATGGGGATGGTGATCCAGTGCCAGGGCTGGTTGATGCCGGGCTCGGTCTCGTTGGGGCGCACCTCCGCTCCCCAGGTGTCGGTGGCGAGGGCCGCCAGCTGGGTGCGCTGCACCCACTCCAGAGTCTCGAAGGCCATGCCCGGCGCGTCACCACCGGGATAGCCGTCCCAGCTGCCGCGGGCGAGGCATTCCTCCAATTGCCCGGTGCGCACCACGATGAAATCGCCCCGCTTGAATTCCACGTTCTGTTTCTTCGCGGTCATGTCGAGGTCGGCGCAGGTGATGCCGTAGCCGTCCTCCAGGCAGTCCTTGCCGAGCGCGCGCGCCACGTCGAGGAATACGCCGCGGCCCACCATCTTGCTCTTGGTCTTCTCGATGCCGCACTTCTGCGCGCCGCTCGAGGTGACCTCGCGGCAGTCATAGCCATTCCACATATGATTCTCATAGAAAACGTGGCCAAGG
>JAFMSC010000066.1 GCA_017353825.1 Hyphomicrobiaceae bacterium
TCGATTCCGCCTGCCCCGTTGCCGCTGCCGCTCCCGCGATGTCCTGCGACCCGTCCATGCGCGCGACATTCTGCATCCGGCCCGCGTGGGTCAAGCGCGGATGCCCTCAAACCGCGCACAGCTGCTATGAAAAGCGGCAATTGAGGTGTTCAGACGGGAGGGTCTCAATTGACACCCATCATTCGTGGCGCTCGTGGAAGAAGTCGTAGATGGCCTGGGCCATATTGGCGCTGATGCCCTGGACAGCCTCCAGGTCGTCCTTGCCCGCGCGTGAGACGGCCTTGGCCGAGCCGAAATGCCTGAGCAGCGCGCGCTTGCGGCCCGGCCCGATGCCTGGGATCTCGTCGAGGGGGTTGGCACCCAGCGCTTTCGCTCGCTTGGCGCGATGGGTACCGATGGCAAAGCGGTGCGCTTCATCGCGTAGGCGCTGTACGAAGTACAGCACTGGGTCGCGCGGCTCCAGCATCATCGGGAAGGCGCGGCCGGGCAGGTGGAAGTGCTCGCGCCCGGCGTCGCGGTCCGGCCCCTTGGCCACGCCGATCAGGGCGACGCCCTCGATGCCGAACGTCTCGATCACCTCCTGCGCCACGCCGAGCTGGCCCAGGCCGCCGTCGATCAGCATGAGGTCCGGCTTGGCCGGAAACTCGTCCCCGGTCTCGTCCGTCTCCGGCGGGCTCGTCTCTTGGGCGTTGCCTTGCAGCGTCTCCTCTTCCGTCTCGGCGAGGCCCGACGGCAAGCTGGTGGTAGCGGCCTGCGCCTCGTCGGCGCGCAGCACCCCGAAGGCCAGCGAGCTGCCGCCGCGCCGGTCGATGGGCGGCGGCGCCGGCGGCTCGATCAGCGATGTACCCGCCCGCCCGGTAGCCGAGCCTTGGGTGCGGGCCGGGGCGAGGCCATCCGGGACCTCGGCGGGCAAGTCGGATCCCGCCCGAGGTCCCCGATCGGAGCACGGCTCGCCTTCGGCTCCCATCGCTCCGTCCGGGATGGGTCGTGACTCGGCGTCACACTGAGGGGGTCCGACACCATGCGGCGCCTCCGCCCCGTCCAGCAGCAGCCGCTTCATGCGCCGCGTCAGCACCTCACGCATCATGGCGTAGTCGTCGCCGGGGGTGAGGCCTTCCGTCTTGATGTTGAACTTGCGATATTGGTTCTTCACGAACCCGTCCTGGCCGGCGACGATCATGGCACCGACGGCGTTCGTGCCCATGATGTGGCTGTTGTCGAACACCTCGATGCGCCGCGGCGTGCGGGTCAGGCCGAAACGGTCGCGCAGGCCCTCCAGCAAGGTGCGCTGCGAGGAGCTTTCGGCCAGCTTGCGCGCAAGCGCCTCGCGCGCGTTCTGCAGCGCGTGCTCGACAACGCCGGTCTTGGTGCCGCGCTGCGGCACGCGGATTTCCACCTTGCGCTCGGCCTTGGTTGACAGCGCGTCTGCCAGCAACTCCCGGTTGGGCAGCTCATGCGACAAGAGGATGAGCCTCGGCACCGGCTTGTCGTCGTAGAATTGGGCGATGAAGCTCTCCAGCACGTCCTCCGCGCCGATCGACTTGTCGGCGCGCGGGAAGTAGGCGCGGTTGCCCCAGTTCTGGCCAGAGCGGAAGAAGAACACCTGCACGCATGTCTGCCCGCCGTCCTGGTGCGCGGCGAACACGTCGGCCTCCTCGATCCCTTCCGGGTTGATGGCCTGGTCGGCGGTGACGTGTGCGAGCGCCCAAAGGCGGTTGCGGTACTTCGCGGCCTGCTCGTAGTCGAGCCGATTGGCCGCTTCCTGCATGAGCCGCTGGTACATCTCGCGCACGTTCTGGCTCTCTCCGCGCAGGAAGCGTACCGCCTCGCCGACCAGCCCGTTGTAGTCCTCCAGGTTGATCTCACTGGTGCACGGCGCCGAGCAGCGCTTGATCTGATGGAGCAGGCACGGCCGGGTGCGGCTGTCGAATACGGCGTCTGAACAGGAGCGCAGCAGGAACGCCCGCTCGAGCATGTTGATGGTGCGGTTGACCGCCCCGGCCGAGGCAAACGGCCCGAAGTACTCGCCCTTGCGCTTGCGCGCCCCGCGATGCTTGAGGATCTGCGGCGCGCGGTGGTCGCCGGTGATCAGGATGTAGGGGAACGACTTGTCGTCACGCAGCAGCACATTGTAGCGCGGGCGGAAGCGCTTGATGAGGTTGGCTTCCAGCAAGAGCGCCTCGGCTTCTGTGCGGACCGTGACGACCTCCATCGAGGCCGTATTGGCGATCATGCGGGTGATGCGGTTGGTATGGTTGCCTGCTCGCGCGTAATTGGTTACGCGCGCCTTGAGATTGCGCGCCTTGCCCACGTAGATGACGGTGCCCGCCGCATCGAGCATCCGGTAGACGCCCGGCGAGCCCGGTAGGCTCTTCAGGTACTGGGCGATGACATGCGGGCCGGTGTGGACGGTGCGCGCCTTGGTCGGCTGCGCTGCGTCCGGGGCGGCAGGCCCGAGCGGCACGTCGTGGGTGGTCTTCACCGACATGGCTTCCACTTAAGCGCCATCGGGCGGCGGGTCCAGGGCTGGGTCGCTCAAAGCTCGTGGCGTTACTGACAGGTTGCCGGCGATTCGCCGAGCCAAGCGCCCTATCGGCGCAACTTACGAGCCTCGGACGCGGATGCCCAGGCATCAAGCCGGTCGGGAGAGCCCTCGCATATCCATTACGCTAGCCCAATTTGCTTCGCGGAATTGGGTCTCGCCCGCCGCCCGCCGTCGAGCGGAGCTCGGCAGGATTGGCGGCCGACCCCACCGCTCCAGCTGTAGACGGGCTTCTCGAGCGGTCTTGCCAATACCTCGGCATGCGCCCGCGCCATCCGCAGGCACCGGCTTGGCATCGATCCAGATCATTGTGCATGAGCCAGCTTGCTTATCAGCTCGCCGCCGTCGGCGCCGTGCCGCACGGGGCTTGGGGTGGCAGCGCCTATTGGCCTCCAATCCGCGCGGCTTCGTTCCTAGGGGCCCACCAACAGGTGCTGCCGCAGGTCCAGGTTCTGCAGCACGGCGGCGCTGCCGCGGATCACGCAGTGCATGGGCGTCTCGGGTACCTTGAAGGTCGCGCCCAGGCGGCGGGCCAAGGCCCTATCGAGACGATCGAGCAGCGCCCCACCGCCGGTAAGCGCAATATCCTGCGCCATCACGTCGGTGGCCATATGCCACGGCAGGTCCTCGATGGCCCGCTCGATGAACTCGGCGATTTCCCCTACCGGGCGGGATAGGGCCTCGGCCATGTCGGCCTGCGTCAACACCGCACGCTTCGTGCGACCCTGGCGTACGTCGCGCCCCTTGATGTGGATCTCCACCTCGCGGCCGTTCGGCATGGTGAGTGCGGTGCCAGCCTCAATCTTGATGCGTTCCGCGCTCGCCTCGCCCACCACGAGCTGGTGCTTGCGGCGTACGTGGCGCATGATCGCCGCGTCCATGGCGTTGCCAGCGACCCGCAGCGATCGCGCGGCAATCACCTTGCCCTGAGCCAGCACGGCAATGTCGGTGGTGCCGCCGCCGATGTCCACCACCATGAACGCGCGCCGCCCGTCGACGGGCAGGCCCGCGCCTACCGCCGCCGCCACCGGCTCCTCGATCAGGTGCACGCGGCGTGCGCCGGCCTCAAGCGCCGTCTCGTATACGGCGCGCCGTTCGACCGGCGTGGCCCCGGCCGGCACGCACACCAGGATCCGCGGGCGGCGAAATCCCAGCATGGTCTTGGCCCGGACGATGAACTGGCGCAGCATTTCCTCCGTGGCAATGAAGTCGGCGATCACGCCGTCGCGCATCGGTCGAATCACCTCGACGGGCTCCGGCGGCGGGCGCATCTGCATGGCTTTGGCCCTGAGGCCCACCGCCAACACTTCGCGGCCGGCGCCGTGCGCAAGCACCGCCACCACCGACGGTTCGTCGATGATGACGCCGCGCCCCACCACGTGCACCAACGTGTTGGCGGTGCCGAGGTCTATGGCGATATCGTCGGAGAAGGCGCGCGCGACGTGGGCCAGCACCATCCGTCGTTCGTCCGCTGTTTCGGCTGATTTCTCCAACTCCCGATCCGCAGCCGACCTAGTATCGCAGATCTGCGGCGGGGGGAACCGGCCAAGACGCTCGCCTCGGTCTCTTTGATCGGTCATCTATCCGATGTACGAGACGCGGCCCCTTCAGGGCTACTTGAGCAGCTGGAACGACTGCATGAACGTCTCCACGTCGGCGCGTGTCTCGGTGCCGAACGGTCCCGCGTAGACGGCCTGATAGAGCCGGTTGCCCACCTGGAACAGGCGCTGGCGCATCACGGCATTATCGGGCAGCAGGGTGATGACCTCGCGGCCATCGATGCCGTCCAGATCGAGCTTGGCCTGACTCACCAGGCGCCCCTTGGTGGCGGCCAGCAGGCCCATGATGTTCTTGTCGTAGTTTTTGACCGGCGGGCTCTGGTACTCGGTGTAGGTCACCGAGAAATGCCGGTCGGCCTCCACGTTCACCTCCCAGGTGTAGTGCACGTGTGGCCCAGTCGGGGAGGAGCCTGCCTGCCGGTCAAGCGTGGGCTCGGCCGGGAAGGTGGCGGCGAACTTGCCGTCCTCATCCTTGAAATCGAAGGCGCTGGATGGCGCCGCCAGCAGCAGCCACATCGCCACCGCACACGCCAGCTGACGGTAGGCCCGGGTCGCCCGAACCGACATCTTGCCGCCTCCTTGGCCTGGAGCCCCGCCACGGAGCTGCGCTTGGCCACGCACCGCTTCGGCCATGCCCGAACCCGTGGCGATGTAGCATTCTGTGCATCCCTGCCGCAGAACTTTTTCCACCGCCAAGGCGCAAAAACCTATGTTCCCTTTTTGTTCTAGGTGTGCTAGAGGCATGCACGCTGTTCGTGAGCCGATCGTGAGCCGATCGTGAGCCAAGAGTGCCCGCTCGCTCACGCCGCTCCCTCGGCTCACGGCAGCTCGTTGCCCCGACCGATCGCCCCGGCGCGCCCCCGCCGGGGCGATCACGGGATCAGGACGTGCGACGCCTCGGTCGTGCCGGGCATGCGTGCTGGGTTGCCTTGGAGGTGCGGAGCGTCCGTTGGAGTAAAGGTGAGCCTGGGCCCTGGTCCAATCCCGCCTATTTCCATCGCACGGCAGCGCGATCGTCACTCTCGCGGGGCTCGACCCAGCGCTCGGTGCCGTCGGTGGTGAGCTCCCTCTTCCAGAAGGGGGCACGCGTCTTGAGATAGTCCATCAGAAACTCGGCGGCCTCGAACGCGGCCTGCCGGTGCAGCGAGGCCGTCACCACCAGCACGATGTTATCGCCGGGTGCCAGTGTGCCAACTCGATGCACGATCAGGCTCGCCAGCAGCGGCCAGCGGGCTGTGGCCTCGGCCTCCACGCGCGCCAGCTCGTCCTCGGTCATACCCGGATAGTGCTCCAGCGCCATGCTGGCCAGTCCGTCATCGCCGCGCACCGTGCCGGTGAAGGTGACCACCGCGCCGATGTCGGTGCGGCCGGCCGTGAGGCGCTTTACCTCCGTGCCGATGTCGAAGTCCTCCCGCTGCACCCGCACGCTCACCTCAGCCTCCCGTAACCGGCGGGAACAGAGCGATCTCGCGCGCGCCCGCGATCGACGCGGCCGGCTGCACGTGCCGCTTGTCGATGGCCGCGCGCACCACGCCTGGGCGGCCGAAGGCCTCCGCATACTCTGGGCCCCGGCCCTTAAGCCATGCGAGGAGGTCGGCAACCGTCGTAAGGTCCACTGGCAGATCGAGGATCTCCTCGGCCTTCCCGACCTTCTCGCGCACCCACGCGAAATAGAGGAGCTTCACCGTCATTGCGGTCTCGTTCCAAGGGCGCAGGCGGCCTTTAGCGCTCCATCGCCGTACGCACCGCCGCCCGCAGGTAATCGTACCCCGTCCACAGCGTGAGCAGGGCCGCCAGCCACAGCAGCGCCAGCCCGCTCCACGTCACGCCTGGCACGATCCTGTCACCCGCGGCGCCCGCCAGCAGGAACCCGAGGGCGACCATCTGCAACGTCGTCTTCCACTTGGCAAGCTGGGTCACGTGGACGCGCACGTTGAGCTCGGCCAGGAACTCGCGCAGGCCCGAAACCAGGATCTCCCTGCACAGGATAATGGCGGCGGCGGCTACGTTGCGACGGTCAATGGTGTTGTCGCAGGTGAGCATCAGCAGGGTCGTGCCCACCAGCAGCTTGTCGGCGATCGGGTCCAGCATGCGCCCCAGCACGGACTGCTGACGCCAGACGCGGGCCAGGAAGCCGTCGAGCCAGTCCGTGAAACAGGCAGCTAGATAGAGGCCCAGCGCCCACCAGCGACCGGCATCGCCCGGGATCAGCAACAGGCATAGCGCTACCGCCGGCACCGCCAGGATGCGCAGATAGGTGAGCACATTGGGGAGGCTGGCGGCCCTGATGCCCGAGGGCGTTGCGGTGACAGATTCCATAGGCAGGACAAGAGCATTTGGGCTATGGAGCGTCAATGCTCATGGCCGCGCAGGGTCGTTCACGAGTTGGGCATTTGCGCGGCGTTAGGCGCTTCCATATGTGTGGCCCGCATACCAATTCATATCCATGAAGTATCCATCATGAAGTATCCATCATGAAGTATCCATGAAGTATCCATGAAGGGTGGATGACAGGAGAGGCGCGAACGTGAGCCGCGAAACACCCAGGCCCTGGGCCGAGGCCCCCCTAACCGGACGCCTCGTCCTGGCCGACGGCACGGTCATCGGCGGTCAAGGTCTCGGCGCCGTGGGCTCGGCGGTCGGCGAGGTGTGCTTCAACACGGCCATCACCGGCTATCAGGAGATCCTCACCGATCCCTCCTATGCGGGGCAGATCATCACCTTTACCTTTCCGCATATCGGCAACGTTGGCACCAACCTGGACGACACCGAGACGTCCAATCTGGCAATGCGCTCCGGCGTGCGGGGCTGCGTGCTGCGCGCGCGTGTCACCGCGCCAGCCAACTACCGGGCCGCCGAGCCGCTCGAGCGTTGGCTCAAGGCGCGCGGCATCATCGCCCTCGCCGGCGTCGATACGCGTGCCCTCGTGGCTCGCATCCGCGAGAAGGGCATGCCCAACGGCGTGATCGCGCACGATCCCTCGGGCGAATTCGACTTGGACCGGCTGCTGCGCGAGGCACGCGCGTGGCCCGGCCTCGAAGGCATGGACCTGGTGCCGGAGGTGACCGCCGGGCAGAGCTACACCTGGGACGAAACGCGCTGGCTCTGGGGCAAGGGTTACGGTCGGCAGGAACAGCCAGACCTGAGCGTGGTCGCGGTGGACTACGGCCTCAAGCGCAACATCCTGCGCTGCCTCGCCAGTGCCGGATGCAAGGTGACGGTAGTGCCGGCCAAGACCAGCGCCGAGGAGATCCTGGAGCGCAAGCCCGACGGCGTGTTCCTCTCCAACGGGCCCGGCGATCCGGCGGCTACGGGCGAATACGCAGTGCCCGAGATCAAGAAGCTGGTGGATTCCGGCTTGCCGGTGTTCGGCATCTGCCTCGGCCATCAGATGCTCGGGCTCGCCATCGGCGCCAGGACCGTCAAGATGCACCAGGGCCACCACGGCGCGAACCATCCGGTGAAGGACTTTACCACCGGCAAGGTGGAAATCACCTCCATGAACCACGGCTTCGCCATCGACCGCGACACGCTGCCGGCCGAAGCGGAGGAGACGCACCGCTCGCTGTTCGACGGCTCCAACTGCGGGCTGCGCCTTAGAGCCAAGCCGGTGTTCTCGGTGCAGTACCATCCCGAAGCGTCGCCGGGCCCCGAGGACAGCCACTACCTCTTCCGCCGCTTCGTCAACCTGATGCGGGAGAGGAGAGGCTTGCCCGTCGTGCCGGAGCGCTGAAAGGGCCGGGGGGGTCGTTTGCATTCAGAAGATTGGGGCGGCAGCGTGACCGGCCCGTGCGGCTGTCTGCCATCGGCGTATTCAGCCGGTGTTCAGCCGCCGGAGTCCACCGTCGCACGGTCCGCCTTGCGACAATCGGCGCAGCCTTGGGAAAGGAGCGGAGCTCCTCCTGGGTTTATGCAACGGACTTGCGGGGCGGAGTATCCTGGTGGGCCGGGGAAGCAGCTCGAGGAGATCCAAGGTATGTCTCGTAAACGCACAATTCTGTTCGGCTTGGCTACCGCGGCCTTGTTTGCTCCGGCCGCGGCTCTTGCCGGCGCCGAACGACCTCTTGTGGCTGTGCCGCACGCCCAGAGCTTGCTCGTGGAGCAGGTGCAGTGGTGGGATATCAACCGCTGCCGGGCCTGGCGCCGCGAGTGCGCCGAGCGCTGGGGCTGGCGCACGGGCCGCTGGTATCGGTGCCTGGCGCGCCACGGCTGCGAGCGCCATCGCTATGGCGATCAGTGGGACTGATCGATGCTTGCGTAGGGGCGTGCAAGCCCTGACAGCGTATCCGGGCGGCGTGCCTTCTCGGGGCGCGCGCCGCCCGTTTTGCCTGTGGGCGCGCCGCCGTTTGCCCGCTCGCGGGAACACCCGCCCACGACCTTGGGCAGGACATGGCCTCGCGCTGCAGCACGTGCTTGTGGCCGACCAATCGGCTGCTCTTTCGATTGGCCCATGCGACGCCTGAGGAGAGGCGGTGAACGGTTGCCACCCCCATCGCAACGCCAAGGCCCGCGCACGTTCCTGGCATCGAACAGGCGCAGTTCTGGGACATCGGCCGCTGCCTGGCCTGAGGCCGCGGATGTGCCGACCGCTGGCGGGCGAGGGGAGCGCTGACCAGCGCTGCCTGGCGCGCCACGGCTGCGAGCGCTACGCTACGGGGGTGGCTGGAACTGATCCAGCCCGAGGGATCGGGGGCGATATGTGATAAACCGGTGCTCCCACCCCTATCCATGGCGCGCGTCCGGCGCCGATTGCCGTAGCGGCACTCGCGGGGCCCGATGTTAAGATGCCCCGCAACACAGCGAGGGCACATGAGCACATCCGGCGGCAAATCGGACCAGGGTAAGGGCGAGCGCGGCTTCCTGCGCGGCCTGCAGAGCTACGGCGACCGCGACTTTTCGGTCTACATGCGACGCGCATTCGCCAAGTCGATGGGCTACTCGGGCGACGAGCTGGCGCGCCCGGTGGTCGGCATCGCCTTCACCTACTCCCGCTTCAATCCATGCCACCGGCATTTCCCGGAGCTGCTCGATGCCGTGAAGCGCGGTGTGGCGGCGGCCGGCGGGCTGGCCCTGGAGTTCCCCACCGTTTCGTTGCACGAGTCTACGCTGGCGCCCAATTCCATGAAGTTCCGCAACCTCATGGCGATGGATACCGAGGAGATGATCCGCGCCCAGCCCATGGATGCGGTCGTGCTCATGGGCGGCTGCGACAAGACCGTCCCGGCGCAGCTGATGGGCGCTGCCAGCGCTGGTAAGCCGGCGATCCAGCTGATCGGCGGCCCGCAGATGACCTCGCGCTTTAGGGACGACCGCGTCGGCGCCTGCACCGACTGCCGCAAGTTCTGGACGCAGTACCGCTCCGGTGAGCTGGGCAAGGCGGAGATCGAGGCCGTGGAGGGCCGCCTCGTCACCACTGCCGGCACCTGCGCAGTGATGGGCACCGCCTCCACCATGGCAGCCATCGCCGAGGCGCTGGGCATGACGCTGCCCGGTACCGCGGCCATCCCGGCCGTGCATGCCGACCGTCTGCGTGCGGCCGAGGCCACCGGCGCGCGCGCCGTGGCCTTGGCGCGCTCTGATCTTACGCCGGACAGGATCATCACGGCCGGCGCCATCGAGAACGCCGCCCGCGTCCTGCTAGCGCTCGGCGGCTCCACCAACGGCGTGATCCATCTCGCGGCCATTGCCGGCCGCCTCGGCCTGAAGCTCGATCTCGTGCGCCTCAACGAGCTGTCCGACACGACGCCGGTGCTGGCGGCGGTGAAGCCGGTGGGCGACCAGTTCTACATGGAGGACTTCTTCGCCGCCGGCGGCATCGGTGCCGTGCTGCGCGAGCTGAAGGAGCTGCTGCATCTCGACTGTATCACCGTCGCCGGTCAGACGCTCGGTGAGCGCCTGGCGGCCGACACGGGTCTGTATGTGGATCGCCGTGTCATCAAGTCGGCTGCCGAGCCGCTGGAGCCGCAAGGCGGCTTGGTCGCGCTGTTTGGCTCGCTTGCCCCCGACGGCGCCATCCTCAAGCGCTCCGCCGCCACGCCGGAGCTGTTCGAGAAGACCGGCCGCGCTGTGGTGTTCTCGTCTCTCGAAGACTTGGCCGCCCGTATCGACGACCCGGCCCTCGACGTGACGGCAGACGACTTCATCGTGCTTCAAAATGCCGGCCCGCGCAGCTCGGCCGCCATGCCGGAGGCCGGCTTCCTGCCGATCCCCAAGAAGCTGCTCGCCGCTGGCGTCAACGACATGGTGCGCATCTCGGATGCCCGCATGTCCGGCACCGCCTACGGCACCATCGTGTTGCACGTGGCGCCTGAGGCCGCACTGGGCGGCCCGCTCGCCCTGGTGCGTTCCGGCGACCGCATCCGGCTCAGTGTCGGGGAGCGCAGGCTCGATCTGCTGGTGGAGGAGGCGGAATGGAACCGGCGCCGCGGAGGGATCAGACCCGGCGCGTCTGACCCCATGACTCGGGGCTACGATAAGCTCTTCCGTGAATCCGTCATGCAAGCTCCCGACGGTTGCGACTTCGATTTCCTGCTTGGTGGAGTTCACTCACAATGATGTTGAAGGTCCTCGCCACGCGTGCCGTCCAAGGTGCATTGCCCGTGCTTATCGCCCGGTTCGAGGGCGCAATGAGCGCGCAGGTCGCAACCGACCTTGGCCCGACCAACGCGCTGATCGCGCGCATCAAGGGCGGGGAGCGGGCAGACGCGGCCATCCTCACCCGCCAGGGCGTGGACGAGCTGGCCAGGCTCGGCATCCTGGATGGGGCGAGCGCGGTCGATCTGGTGCGCTCGGTGGTGGGTCTTGCCGTGAAGGCCGGCGCGCCGAGGCCCGACATCGGCACCACCGAGGCGCTCAAAGCCGCGCTCTTGGCCGCACGCTCGATCTCCTATTCGCGCCTTGGCGCCAGCGGCGTGTTCTTCGCCGGGCTGATCGAGCGCCTCGGCATCGCCGAAGCGGTCAACGCCAAGGCCACCATCATCCCGACCGGCCTGACGGGCGAGCCGGTGGCGCGTGGGGAAGTCGAGATGGCGGTGCAGCAGGTGAGCGAGCTCAAGGCGGTCCCCGGCGTCGACATCGTTGGCCCGCTGCCTGCGAGCCTGCAGACTCCCAGCGTATTCTCGGCGGCCGAGTTTGCCAGCCCCACCGGTGCCAATCTCGCCCGCGCGTTCCTTGAGACGCTGGCGTCACCCGAGGCAACCCCGGCGTTCACGGCGGCGGGGCTGGAACCTCTTGTACGGGGAGCGCTCGCGGAGAAAGGGAGCTGACGCCACCGCCCAGCATCAGCGGCCGCAGCGCCAGCACCGTGAGGGCCATGAACACCCCGGCGAACACGACATCACTCAGAAAATGCGCGCCCTGGGACATGCGGATAAGGCCCGTGGCGACCCCGCCGGCGGTACCCGCGACAATGAGCGCGGCGGACCACTGCGGAACTACCGCCGCGGCAGCGTAGAGCGTTATATAGGTCGAGGCCGCCTCGCCGCTGATGAACGAGCAGTTGCGCGCGCACTGGCTGGCGATCAGGAGCGGTGGCGTGAACGCCTTGCTGCCGCCGAACTCGGCGATCTGGCTGGGCCGTGCCCGGCCCCAATGGTCCTTGAACACCAGATTGGCGACGAGGCCTGGCCCTGCCGCGAGGCACGCGGCAAAAAACAGCCACTGCGCCCTGCCCAGCCGCAGCCACAGGGTTCGGCCGCGCCAGATCTGCACAAGACCCACGAGGCACAGCGCCATCGTGCCGAAGTAGATGACAACGAACGCCTGGCGCAGCACGCGTACCCAGACCAGCCGCTGCCCGAGGAAGCCGGCATCGGCGGTATAGAAGGTCCGCGCCAGCGCCAGATCGATCTGCGGCAAGGCGAGGAAGACGACACCAGCGGCGACGCCTGCGCCGAGCGTGAGGCCCCAGAGAGCCCACGTCATCGGTGCGCCGCCGCCTCGCATGTCAGCGCTCGGCCATCAGCCCCGTCACATTGCGGATGGTGACGCGCCGGTTGCGCGGCTCCGGGCCCTGAGTGTCCACCTTGAGGAACTGCTCGCCGTAGCCCTGGGTGACGAGGTTCTCCGGCGGCACCCCGAACGTATCCGACAAGATCTCGGCCACCGCCTGGGCGCGGCGGTCGGACAGGCTCAGGTTGTCCTCGTCGGAGCCCACCGCATCCGTGTGGCCTTCGATCAGGAACGCGGCGTCGGGATTGTCGCGCAGCACGCGCTGAATGGCGCGCGCCATGCGCTCCAGCTTGTCGTACTGGTCAGGCGACACCTCCCAAGCCCCGAAGTCGAAGGTGACGGTGTCAAGATCGACCGAGCGCACGCGCGCGCGCAGTTCGTAGTTGTAGCGAATCTCCTCCAGCGAATAGGCGCGGTCCAGGTCCTCGATCGGTGGCGCGTCCAGCGCTTCGTAGAGGTCGTCGTCGGACGCGCTGTTGTAGTCCACGATGTAGCGGTCGTAGGGGATGGTCACGACCGGCGGCGCCAGACTGAGTGCGACGATCCCCAGCGCGCCGACGCCGACGCCGATGGCGACGTTGCGGTAGAAGCGGCGGTTGTCGACGATGTTGTGCTCGCGGCCATCGCGGTCGCGCCGGAAGCGGCGCAAGAGCCGGCCGTTGCCATCAATCACGGTGACGACGCGGATGCCGTCGGGGCGCAGATAGAACGTCTCGACGCTGCCGTCGGGGTGCCGCTCCGATTTGGCGCCGGGCCGGCGCAGGAAGCGTTCCGCCTCGTCGTGGCGGATGATGGCCCGGTTGTTCTCGCGCACAATGAAGCGGTTACCGGGCTCCTCGATCACCTTGCGCCGGCCACCGTCCTCGACGCGGACCTGCCGGCCCTTCTGCACCTCCTCGAAGCGCTTGGGCGCGAAGCCTTGGCTGCCGACGGGCTGACGCGGCGTCGCCGGGCTGACGGTGGCCGGGCCCACGGGACCTCCTCCGGGGCCCGCGGGCGGCTTGCCGACGGGCCC
>JAFMSC010000374.1 GCA_017353825.1 Hyphomicrobiaceae bacterium
GCGGCTGGCGCCGGAGCCCGGCAGCGGCAAGGCGCTGCGCGCTTGGACGCTGCTGACCGCCCTCGACGAATGGAAGGGGTTTGAGGAGCAGGCGGGCAAGGGGCGCCCCACCGGCCAGGGCTATGCCCGCGACTTTCGCGGCCCCAACTGGCTCGACCAGAGGCAAGCCTCCCTGCGCTATACCGACCGCGACCCGGCGGTGCTGGTGGTGGGCGGCGGACAGGCGGGGCTGTCGATCGCCGCGCGCCTCGGTGCCTTAGAGGTGGACACGCTCGTCGTCGACCGCTGGCCGCGCATCGGAGACAACTGGCGCCGGCGCTATCACGCCCTCACTCTGCACAACCAGGTACACGTGAACCATCTGCCCTACATGCCGTTCCCGCCAACCTGGCCCACCTACATCCCCAAGGATAAGCTTGCGGGCTGGTTCGAGGCCTACGTGGAGGCCATGGAGATCAACTACTGGGCGGCGACGGAGCTTGTGGGCGGTGCTTATGACGAGGCTGAGGGCACCTGGTCGGTGGTGCTGGCCAGCGCCGACGGCGCGGCAAAGGAACTGCACCCGCGGCATATCGTATTGGCCACCGGCGTGAGC
Source organism: Hyphomicrobiaceae bacterium (assembly GCA_017353825.1). GTDB lineage: Bacteria > Pseudomonadota > Alphaproteobacteria > Rhizobiales > Hyphomicrobiaceae > AWTP1-13. The sequence goes on from JAFMSC010000374.1 coordinate 596, forward strand.
GGCATCCCCAACCTGCCGGACATCCCGACGCTCGGCAACTTCAAGGGCGTGGTGCTGCATTCGAGCCAGTTCGCGGACGGAGAGGCATGGCGCGGAAGGAGCGCGCTCGTCATCGGCACCGGCAACAGCGGGCACGACATCGCGCAGGATCTCCATGCCGCCGGCGCCAGGGTGAGGCTGGTGCAGCGCAGCCCGACGCTGATCGTCAACATTGAACCGAGCGCCCAGTTACCTTACGCGCTCTACGACGAGGGACCGCCGTTGGAGGACTGCGACCTGATCGCGGCGTCAATGCCGCTGCCGCTGGCGCGCAAGAGCCACGTCGCGCTGACCGCCCAGGCGCGCGAGTTGGACAGGGGGCTGCTGGAGCAATTGGAGGGCGTGGGCTTCCGGCTCGACTTCGGCGAGGACGGCTCGGGCTGGCAGTTCAAGTATCTGACCCGCGGCGGCGGGTACTACTTCAACGTCGGCTGCTCCGACCTCATCGCCGAGCGCAAGATCGAAATGCTGCAGTTTGCCGACATCGCGGCGTTCGCCGCCGATGGCGCGCTCCTGCACACCGGCGAGAAGCTCGCGGCCGACCTGATCGTGCTGGCGACCGGCTACAAGGGCCAGGAGCACCTGGTCGCCAAGTTGTTCGGCGCGCCGATCGCCAAGCGCGTGGGCCCCATCTGGGGCTTTGGCAATGGGCTCGAACTGCGCAACATGTTCACGCGCACAGCCCAGCCCGGCCTGTGGTTCATCGCCGGCAGCCTGGCCCAGTGCCGCATTTACTCCAAGTATCTGGCCCTGCAGATCAAGGCCTGCGAGGCGGGAATCGTTTCCACCCCTCACGCACGTCGAGGGGAAGCCGCGACGCTCCGGGACCTCGCATAGCTCCTCGAACCGCCCGAGGTTCTGGTTCGCCGCCTGCTCACCTGTCGGCTCGCATCGCGCAGGGGAATCCAGTGGACAATCCGGCCGGGAATCCCGTGGGGAATCCATGGTGGTACCCGTTGGCGGCATGAGCGGTGAAAGGTCTCCCATGATCTGCCGTGGCGGCCACAGGGCGAGGTCGGGGGAGTGCCATCACGAGTTCCAGAGGATTTCGCCCATGGCGCGGTGCGGCGGCATGGCAGCCTAGAACTGGTCGAGGGCGAGCCCAGCACCCCCGTCACTGCGGCAACCGGTACGCTGAGGCCGAGCACGACGATCAGCAAGAGCGGGCGGTCGCCAGCATCCCCTTGAGACCCCAAGAGACCCCAAGGCCCGTCTCGACAGACTGCCAGGCCAGCATTTGGAAACCGCCCGTGAGGCTATCCAGGATGACTCGATCGGGCGATGCAGGGGGCTGCCCCTCCCCTCAAGGGTCGAGCACAAGAACGGATCGGATGGCGAGGGATCAACCTCCCAATCCCTGGGACCGATCTCGCCTCACGCTTCCGCCAGGGTTGCCTCGAGCGCCTTCAGGAGGCGCTTAGCCTGGGCGAGGGCCGCGTCCTGCCGCTCATCCTCGGTCCGGGTATCGAGGGACTTGCCGTCCCACACCGAGACATGGGCCACGATGGCGCCGTCTTCCGTGAAGGTCCCGATCTCGTACTCGCCGCGAGGGCGCTTCTTGATGATCAGCTTGGGATCCGTCATGGACCTCACCCTAGCGCATGTTAGGCCAATTTGAAGGCGAAAACGCTCCTTAATTAAGGGTAAGCAGGACGCGCGGCCGATCGGGGCGCCGCGCAGGTCGCAGGGAGCGACAGGCTGGCCCGTCACGGCCGGCGAGAAAGTGCGGGGGGCTTGCCGCAGCAGGCAGGGCAATTGGGCGGTAGCCCCGGGGTTGCGCCGCTATCAGAAGCTGCCGAACCTGTAAGTCAGACCCAGGGCAACGGCGGGCGACCAGAGGTCGGTCTCGAGACTGCCACCGCCGCGGATATCGGCGTCGATATGCGAGTAGCTGAGCTTGGCCTCGGTGAAGAGCGACCAACTCTCGTCCAGCTTGTACTCCAGACCAGCCATAATCTGAGCCGCGGGTCCGCAGCACTGATACTCGAATGTCCTTTCCGCATCGTGGCCCCGGAACGTCACCTCAACGTGCGGAACGGTCACGCCGACGCCCACCCCGACATAGGGGACGAGGGCGCCCCTCATCATCGGACTGAAGCGATAGAGCGCCTCAAGCAGCAACACGTTGTTGCCATCCGTGAATTCAAGGTGGCTGAACTCTTCCGCGGGGTCATTGAAGTTCAGGTGAGCAATGGCCTTCTGATGCGTATAGTCGATGGCAAAGCCCCAACTTGCAAACCTGCTAAGCCAGTACGTGCCGCGCACGCCCCAATAGGGAGGCGCCTCGAAGGGGTCGCCATCCCAGTCGATCGAGCGCGTCTCGCTCCCGGGGTTGTTCACGAAACCTGGGCGCGTGATCTTCACGTCGCTACCGAAATTCCAGTTGGCGCCGCCGTAGATGCTGATTTGCGTCTCGGCCAGCGCCCCTGGTGAACAAAAGCACGCCCCCGCGACCGTCACCCCAACGACAGCCCGCAATGCAAACTTCATGCTCTTAAAGCCCCTCTAAACCCGCGCCAAGGCTCTCCTCCCGGCGCACCCTGGACGACGCAAACCGCCGCGCAACATAAGGCGATATCAGTCTGCCGGGAACGGGTGTCTGACTCCTGTGCGCCAGCTAGTTGCTGCAATGCAACGCTTTTGGTCAAGCGAGCAACGCGGCCACCACGGCAATGAGGCCAGCCACTGCGAGGGCCAGCGTCTGCTGCAGGCCGACCAGGGCGAGCAGCTTGACGACGGCGCCCGTCGCCACCGCGAGACAGCCCCCGACGATGAGCTGGCGTTCGCCGAAGCCGCTCTGCAACCTGCCGCGGGCGATCTGCCCAAGGGTATAGGCCGCCCCCACCGTCACCATGGCCCCCACAACAAGGGCCGGCGAGCCGAACCAGGAGTAATGCTCCTTTTTCTCCTTGGGTGCGGGGCGTTTCTTCTCCTTGGGTGCGGGGGGTGCGGGCACCCGCCGGGCCTCCGCCGCAGGACCCACAGGGGACGTGGCCGGCCGGGCCGTGGACGCCTCCAGCCCCGGCTTTGCGTTGCCAATGACGGGCGCCTGCGACCCCGGCTCAACGGCGCCGCGCCGCCCTTTGGTGTCACAACCCCCGCGCTCAATCTGGCAGTAGCCCTTGCGTGCGGGCCCGGCCGCCTCCTCGCACATGGCAATCGCCTTCTGGTTGGCGGCCAGTTGGTCCGGCCCGACACCCCAACCCGCCCCAGGGGTGCCCGGCTGCGGATCGTAAGCGATGGCGAAGCACTCGCCGCTAAAGGTGGCGACCACCTTGCACTGATCGGCGGCGTCACGCGCCTCGAACGAGCGGCAGCGCTGGATCGCGGCTTCCGATGCCTGTTCCTTGGGCACATCCACCACCATGCCGAAGGCGATGCCGTCACGCACCACGTTTCCCGTGGTGCCTACCGCGATGGCGCCGTCCGCCAAGGCTGGGGCGCGGTAGCCAGCCAGTGTTGTCGCAGCCAGCGTCGCCATGCACAGCAAAGCCAGTGCTCGATCGCGCATCGGTACTCCTACTCCCGCGTGCAGCCGCCCTCTGATCGCCGGTTCGGTTCTCAGCCGGCGAACGGCCCCGTATATAGCGCGGGCGGTGCCGACGCACGCCCCTCGTCGCAAGCGGGCCCGGAAACGGCGTACGGGAAGCTCACACGCTGCACTGCATGACGCCATAAATCGTTGCTGGATCAATACTTTTCACGTGCGCGTGACGCGCTCTTACCGCGCGCGCGAAGGACACCATATCGACGGCCGTGGGCAGTCCCCAAGCCCAGCAGCGCGCACACGCTCCGGTGCGCAGACTGACAAACACGTTACAACAGAGGAGAGACGATCATGAGAGCCATTCTCGCCGCCCTGGTCGCGATTTCGGTGCTCGCCGGCGTTGCCGGCGCGTCCTACGCCGACGACTTCCCGAACGACTTCTGGAGGCAGCAACAGAACAACCTGCCTTAACCGACAGGTTGCAGCATCGGATAAAAGC
>JAFMSC010000375.1 GCA_017353825.1 Hyphomicrobiaceae bacterium
CCTATTTGACGATCGGTATCGGTGCAGCGAATCGCGATCCGGCCGAGTTCACCGATCCCGACCGGCTCGATATCACGCGCGAACCCAATCGGCACCTCTCATTCGGCTCTGGCCCTCACGTGTGCGTCGGCCTTAACGTCGCGCGGCTGGAGGGCCGTATCGCCATTGGCCGGTTCCTGGCAAGGTTCCCGAACTATGGGCTTGTCGGCGAGCCCGTCCGGGGTGGTCGCGCCCGGTTCCGCGGGTTCCTGTCGATCCCGGTCACGCTGGGATAGCTGACGATCGCGCGACGGCCTAATCGGCTCATGCCGCCTTGGCCGTCGCGGGCTGAACCGCGGTGGGAGGCTGGACCGCGCCGGGACGCTGATGGCGGGGTTTCGGCGGCTGGAAGGCCATGCTCCAGTGCAGCTCACAGTAGGGGCGGCCCTCGATCCGGCGCTGGCCGCAGAAATGGAAATCCGGGTGCCGCGGCTCGCCGATGGGCCAGCGACAGTCGTGCGGCCCAAGGTCGAGCAAGGTCTTGCGTTTGGCAACGTTCTTGCGTGCAGTGCTCATGTACAAATCTCGCGCGCGCAACGCGGTCCCCGGCGCGTGCAACGTCCTTCGGTCTTGGTTGATTCCAGTGCGCGGTTAGATAGGCATGCCGGCGCCGGCTCGCAGCCCCCGTTTTGGGGGACAGATGGATAGGTGGGGGCCCCACGGGTTTCCGGCAAGGGCTTGGCCCTGGCACAACTCGTCGCGGCCCCGTCGGCTGGCGTTCGGCCGGGACGCTCCGTGTCCTCACCCCTCAGGCCCCGCATAGGCGCCGGCGGTGTCAGGGAAAATGGCCTTGGCGATCTTGAGGCGCGAGATGTCGGCGGTGGCGTCCATGTGCAGGAAGATGGCGGCGTCGCGGAAGAGCTTCTCAATGCCGAAGTCCAGCATCACGCCATTGCCGCCGTGCAACTCCATGGCGTGCTGGGCCACCCTGAAGATCTCCTCCGAGGCGAAGACCTTCACCATGTTACAGATTTGATCAGCCTCCGGCGCCGCCCCGTCCACCGCCCGCGCGGCCGTGCCCAGCAACGCGCGCACCGCGGCAAGCCTGGTCGCCATGTCAGCCATACGCAGCGCCACCGCCTGGTGTTTGATCAGGATGCGCCCTCCCTGCACATAGGTCTGTACGTACTCTGACGTGCGCTCGAAGGCGGCCATGCCCACACCCAGGTTCTTGGCCGCCTGGATGATCTTGCCGGGGCGGAAGTAGATGCCGGCGCTGCCCAGCGCCTCACCTTCCACCAAGAGGTGATCGGCGGGTACGCGGCAGTCCTCGAACACCAGTTCCCCGTTGTTCATGAAACGCCCGCCCATGGTCTCGTTGCAGCGCGCGATGGTGAGCCCCACGGTGTTGCGCGGAACCAGGAAGCTTGACGTACCCTGCAGCATGCCCACCTTGGGATCGGTGTTGGCGTAAACCACGAACAGGCCGGCGTCGTAGCCGTTGGAGATGAACTGCTTGCGCCCGTTGATCAGCCAGTGATCACGCTGGCGCGTGGCGCGCGTGTGCATGGCGGCCGCGGGCACGTTATAAGGCAGCCACCGGTCGGACGCGCCGCGCGGCTCGGTGAGGCAGTGCGCGAGCAGAAAGCCCGGATCGCTCACGAGCCGCGGGAACCAGTGCTCCTGCAGGTGTCGGGCTGCGAACTTGCGCAGCAGCACCGACACCTTCCAGTTCTGCACGAGCTTGTCGGCCAGGCCGGCGTCGCCGCGCGCGAGCTCCTCAGCGATGATGGCGAAGGTCTGCACCTCCTCGGAGTGATCGAGCTCAGTGCCGCCGAACTCCTCGGGAACACCCAATGTGCGGATGCCGATCTTGTCGGCGCCCTCCAGGATCGATCGCGGCAAGCGCGCATCGGGATCCATCAGCCACTCTCGCTGCCAGTTCTGGCGGATGAAGGGCGTGACCACCTCGTCCACAAAAGCGCGGCAGCTCGCGCGCGCGATGCGCTGTTCATCAGAAAGCCCGCGGTCAATGATGTCCATGCGTGCGTGCCCGGAAGCTAGGTGAGCCGGCAAGGACCGGCCACAGGGAACCAGGAGGTCTGCTGACAACCATAGGACTTGGCAGAGGGCGAGGCCAGGCCGCAAGCCGACCATCGCGGCGGCGCGGCGGCAAGGCAGGACGCCAGAGCGGCCCTCACCTGAGGAGGCCACGAAAGGCGTTGATGCTCTTGAGCCTGTTCAGCTTGCGAACCGTCTCGGCGCAGTTCTTCGCCGGGTCCTTCTTCGCCCATTCCCGTCCGGCCCGCAGCATCAGGGAGAACTGGGCCTGGCAGGCATCGTCGGTGAAATCCCGATCCACCGCGTTCTGCAACTCAAGGGCGTGCAGGAATTGCCCCGGATCCATCGGCCGCAGCTGCGGGCAGAGGCCGGAGGCCACATAGCGCGTGGCGAACTCCTGCGCCAGCTTGACCGACTTGAAACAGCGCGTGCCGGGCGGGGCTCCCGTGAGGTCGTTCAGTTCCTCCTGCGCCACGGATTGGCAGAGCGCCTGGCCCGCCCCCCATGCGATTGCGATTAGCGACAAGCCTCGGAGCAGATTAAGCACGTTGAATCCCGCGGTGATGCAGACCCGGAGACGGCCCCGCCGGCCCAAGCCCGTCGAATCAAGCCTGACGCAGTTACACGACCAATGCGGTAGAATTTGAACAATCTGCCGCAGCGAAACGGTTGGCCTGGCCAGCGGTGGGCAGTGCCACACTGGCCGCCGGGGCTAAAGCTACACTGCCCGAACAGCCAATTCATGGGCAATCAAAGCGCCTCATTCTGCACGCGGGAGACGTGGCCGAGCGGCCGAGGCGGCGGTTTGCTCAGCCTCATGCGGATGCAATCCGCAGTCCCGTGCTGTTCCCCATGCTGTTGTTTTCTAACGGGTTACGCCCTCCGTTTGCCTGCTGTTGTGCTGCCCTGTCCCGTTCCGTACTAGTCCGTCCGCTGGCAATTCCGGTGGGGCGTCCCCGAGCGTGGTGTAGGAGACGAGGGCGGGGCGTTGCACGGAGGGAGGCCCGAGGGCGACCGGAGGGCAACGCCCTTGAGGCCTTTTCCCCGGGGTGTCCGCAGCGACGCCCGGTGAAGGGGAGATGTCATGGTCCGAATCGAGGTTGGCTCGGGTTGCGAAGCACCAAACGCAACGACGAGAACGGACCATGACGATCGACAGGATGACTCTGATGGCGCTGCTTGAGAGGGGCTCTGACGACGATCTCCTCAGGGAGATGATCAGCTTCGTCGCCAACCACATGATGGACATGGACGTGAGTGGCTGACGGGTGCGGCCTGGGGCGAGCGCTCCCTCGCCAGAGTGAACCAGTGCAACGGCTACGCGAGCGGTGCTGGGAGACGCGCGCCGGCACGGTGGAGCTGGCGATCCCGAAGCTGAGGATGGGCTCCTACTTCCCGGGCTTCCTGGAGCCGCGGCGGGCGGCGAGAAGGCGCTAGGGGCTGTGATCCAGGGCCTACGTGCACGGCGTCTCGACGCGCTCGGTGGACGATCTGGTGAAGGCGATGGGGATGACGGGCATCTCCAAGAGCCAGGTGTCGAGGCTATGTGCGGATACCGACCAGCGGGTCAAGACCTTCCTGGAACGTCCGATCGAGAGCAGTTGGCCGTACCTGTGGATCGACGCGACCTACGTGAAGGTGCGCGAGGCCGGGAGGATCGTGTCGGTCGCCGTGATAATAGCGGTTGCGGTGAACACCGACGGTCGGCGCGAGGTGCTGGGCCTGGAGGTTGGCCCGTCGGCGGCGGAGCCGTTCTGGACCTCCTTCCTGCGCTCGCTGACGCGGCGCGGCTTGAGGGGCGTGAAGTTCGTGAACTCGGACGCACACGAGGGCCTGAAGAAGGGGCCGCCAAGGTACTGGGCTCCACCTGGCCGCGCTGCCGCATGCACTTCATGCGCAACACGCTGGCGCATGTCGGGACCAAGCAGCGTCAGATGGTGGCGGCCGCCATCCGCACCGCGTTCCCAGGAGACGGAGAAAGCCGCGCATACCGAATGGCGTGACGTGGCCAACCGCCTGCGGGCGCGCTTCCCCAAGCTCGCCGACCCCATGCTCGAGGCAGAGGACGACGTGCTCGCCCACATGAGCTTCCCCAAGGAACACTGGGCGCAGGTTCCACTCAACCAACCCGCTGGAGCGCCTCAACGGCCGCGAGGTTGACGAGCGCTTGCCCCACGTCGCCGTGGTCGGGCGGCAGTTGTCTCTCGCGCAAGGCCAGCACGCGCCTGGCAGTCTCGGCTGCCTCGGCATATCTGCCTGCCCGATAGAGCTGCTGCACCTGCGTATTGAGCTCGCCACTGATGGCGGGTTGACCGGCGCTGCCATCCTTCTGCGCTTGCGCCGCGCCTGTGAGCACGCTCGCGCCCAAGAGGGCCAAGGCTCTCGCCGCTAGCCGCCAGCCTCTTTCATAGCCGTGACGCCTCCCGCCTCGCGCGATCCCATCAAGGGACGGGCTGTATACCGAGGATGTGGACGACAGCAAGGTCGTACCCTAGACGCGGTCGGATGCGGTAAGTCCACCACCCGCGGTGCCATAACGGGCTTGAGCGCCCAACAGGGGATGCGTCCGGGTCGGCAA
>JAFMSC010000067.1:0-9800 GCA_017353825.1 Hyphomicrobiaceae bacterium
GTTGAATGGCGCGGGCCAGGCGCCGAGGCCCATCCCGAGGCGCCGATCGGGCCAAGGGCCGAAGCCGATCCCGGGCTATATCGCTCGCGACATCGCGCCCGCGTTGGACGCTGCGGGCATTTCTGGTGCTGCCGACGTCGAGGCCGGCGTTGCTGGTGCCGATGCCATCGAGGCCGGCGTCGACATGGACGAGAGGAGCTGAGCGTGGCACGGGCGCCGCTCAATCCGCTGGGTGGACCGACGCCACCACCCGGCAGGCTTGGCGCTCTCGATGAGCCGCGCCAGGCGCAGGTGCGGGTGGTGCGCCCGCGCACCGAGGCACGCAGGAAGTCTCAAGCTCGCAGCGGGCTCGCCCTCCTCTCCGATACCGGCGAGCTGTGGCAGCGCAAGGCGCGTGATGACGCCCGGGACGCGTGGGGCGATGCGCGCGATACCCGCGATCAGCGTGATACACCACGCAAGCGCTCGCAGCGGGCACCCCAGCGGCAGGCGCCACGCCGTACACTGAGGCGCGGAGCCCGGGGTTGATCGGCCGGTTGATGGCGGACACGGAGGTGACCATGAGCATGGGCGGCAAGTTCGGGCTTGGCGGAAGTGGAGGCGCGACCTCGCATTTCATCGACCCCACGCCGTATGTGCAGTGCGAGCTGGGCCAGGGCGCGCTGGGCATCATGGGCAGCGAGCACGGCATTGGCCAACCGCGGCCTCGGCGGTTCGACGATGGCCGCACAGATGCTGGCCGGGAACCAATTTCAGGGCGCCAAGAACGCGTTCGACCTGCTCACGGCCGAGCAGCAGGCCCAGATTGCCCAGCAGGGCACCCTGGGGGCTCTGCCAACCACCAGCAGGGAAGCCTCGCCGGTGGTGGAGGTGCTCGGCGGCATCGGCAGCGTGTTCGGGGTGTAGGGACGCGCCCATCCGCATCGAGGCGCGCGGCTGAACACGGACTACCAGGTCAGGGCTTGGTGCGCCGTGATCTGGGCCTATCCGTTCGAGCCCGAGGTGGGCTGACGCCGCCCGGCTTGTTGCGAGCAGGTCGCTACGCCTTCCTCCCATCGTCCTACCAGTGATAGTGTGGAGTATGCGGGGGAGGGGTTCTCAGATGCATCTGTTGATCGCGTGGGTGGCGTCGGCCTTTGCGGGCTTCCTAGCGGAGCGGGTCTCAACCTTAGTCATCTTGACCGCATGGAACATCCCCGCATGGGAGCGCCTGAGCGGCGGCCTCCCAAACCCACGCTGCTTCTTGGAGGCGTTTTCCTATACCTGCCCCAAACTCTTCGTCTTTCGGCCTGTTCCTCTTGGCGCGTACCCTCTTGTCTTTTTTCTTGTCTTTCAGCTCGTGTACGGCGGCTTGCTATACTTGGCGCTCCGTCGCCTAGGTCTGTTCAATCTTCCGCCGGTGCTGTTGGCCTATCTGGTCCCCGCCCTAGCCTGGGCATGGATACCGATATACGCCACTTTGGGTGTCGTATTCTTGGTGCTAATTCCGCCGCTCGCTGCGGGAACTGCCCTTGCCCTAGTCGGCTGGCTCCTCGCACGACCTCAGCAGCAGCGCAATTTGAGCCGCAGCCCCCTGAAGCCGAGACGAGGCTGACCGATTCTTGGGGTCCGCTTGACGTAAGCAGGGGGGTCGAGCCCAGCCCACCACAGCGCGTAACGGGGCCGTAACGCCGGCAGCAACCCTGCCTTCGGCAGCCGTCGATCATCCGGAGGACGCCTGACTGAGCTTTGTGTCGCCGGGGCACCATACCGCGCCGCGTGTCGCCAATGTGCCGGCGGCGGAGTTGGTGCGGGTGCGTGGTTTTTGGCTATTTGGGTTTTTGGGAAATAGCGCGAGTGGGCGGGAGCGAAACGCGCACCGCCGGCCCGGAGACGTTCTGAAGCGAGGGCCCCAGGAGGCCCGCGAGGCGCTCGCTACGGGTGCGGGTCAGGCGCAGCGCCGCGCCGACGCGTTGGTGCCGACGCTGCGTGTGCCGAGATGCGCGCTACCCAAGCCGCAACCGCGGTATCTGCATGCCCACGTCGTCACAGCGGGCCGGTCTTGATCGAGCCCGAATCGGCGCGGTCGCTGCGGGCTCAACGCAGGCCGGACCCGCGTCTGGTGGTGTCATGGCGGTGTCAGATTTGCCAGGCCGGGAGGGCGCGCTCGGCGTCGTGCTATAATGGCTTGAGTTTACTGAGGTTTCTGGTGGGCGCGACAGGGATCGAACCTGTGACCCCTCCCGTGTGAAGGGAGTGCTCTACCGCTGAGCTACGCGCCCCGCACCCGAACTGGCGTTGCTTAATAGCAAAATCGCCCGCTCCGCGGCAACCCCACAGTCTTCCATGCCCGGAGGAACGATGCGAAACGGATGCGAGCGCAGTCCGGCGAACGTCACGAGATCCCAGATTGCCTCGCCTTCCGCGATCTCGGGACCGATCACGGCATCGCCTGGGTCAGCAGCACCTTGACCACCGGGCGCTTGCCCCAAGCATCATCAACGGCGGACCGGACGGCGCGGCGGACGGCCTCTCGCACCATCTCCGTGTCCTTGTGGCGGTCGCGCGGGATGCTGGCCAGCGTGCCCTCGATGGCGCGGCGCACGATTTCCGCCATGGGTCTGCCGTTGGCGTCGGCCTGGGGCACTCCGTCGAGCACGATCTGGGCGTCCCGCGAGACGTTGCCCCGGCTCGAGCGGGTCAGCGCCACAATGACGATGCCGGCGAAGGCCAGCGATCGGCGCTCGCGCACCGGGCCCTCATCGGTGGGCACCAAGAGGTTGCCGTCGCGGAACAGGCGGCCGACGGGCGCGTGGTCGATCACCTCGGGCGTGCCCGGCGCCAGCCGCACCATGGCCCCGTTGCGCGGGCAGACCACGTCCTTCACGCCCGCAGAGCGTGCCAGCCGGCGGTGCGCCTCGAGGTGGCGCGGCTCGCCGTGCATGGGAATGGCGATGCGCGGGCGCACGGCAGCGTACATTTCCACGAGCTCCCCGCGCCGCGGGTGGCCGGTGACGTGCACCAGGGCGTCCGCATCCGTGATCACCTCGCAGCCGAGATCGACGAGCCGGTTCTGCACCTGCGAGACGGCGCGCTCGTTGCCGGGGATGGTGCGGGAGGAGAAGATCACGAGGTCACCGTAATCGAGGGCGATGTCCGGGTGCTCGTTGGCGCAGATGCGCGCCATCGCCGCGCGCGGTTCGCCCTGGCTGCCCGTGCACAGGGCGACGATCTCATGCGCAGCCAGCTCGGAGAAGCGGCTTTGGTCATCGTAGGCGAAGTCGCGCGGCAGGTAGCCCGTCTCCTTGGCCACGTCGATGATGCGGTGCATGGCGCGCCCCGCCACCACCAGCCGCCGGCCGGCGGCGCGAGCCGCCTCCCAAACCGCCCGGATGCGCACGACGTTGGAGGCGAAGATCGTCACCGCCACGCGGCGCTTGGCGTTGCCGATGATCTCGGCCAGCGAGCGCGCCACCTCCTTCTCCGACGGTGAGCGCCCGTCACGCATGGCGTTGGTGGAGTCGCACGCGAGCGCGAGGATGCCCTCGGCGCCAATCTCACCGAAGCGGCCCACGTTCGCGCCGCCGCCCACCACCGGCACCGAGTCGAGCTTCCAGTCGCCCGTGTGCAGGACCGTGCCGAGCGGCGTGCGTAGGATGAGCGCGTTGGACTCGGGGATCGAGTGTGCCACCTCCACCAGTTCCAGCCTGAACGGGCCTACTTCAAAGCGGCTGTTGAGCCCCAGCTCGCGGATCGGCAACTCCTGACGCCGTCCGAACTCCGCCTCCTTGGCCTTCAGCAGCGCGGCGGTGAAGGGCGTGGCGTAGATCGGCACGCGCAGGCGCGGCCACAGCTCGATAACCGCGCCGAGATGGTCCTCGTGGGCGTGGGTGAGCACCAGGCCGGCGAGGCTCCCGCGCTCGGCCTCGATGTAGCGCAGGTCGGGCAGGATCACGTCCACGCCGGGGTCGTTCTCACCCTCCGGGAACGTGATGCCGAGGTCCACCATCAGCCACTGGCGGGCGTCGGCCGGGCCAAGGCCGTAGAGATAGCAGTTCATGCCGATCTCGCCGATGCCGCCGAGCGGCAGAAATACAAGCTCGTCCTGGCCTGCGCCGCCCCCTGCTTGTTCCTCCACCATCAACCTGCTTCCTGGGGCGCCGCCGCAACCAGAGTCACGTCGCCGAACGTCACGGTGCGCCGCTGCCCGTGAGCGTCGCAGATCACCAACGCGCCCTCCGCGTCGAGACCGGCGAACGTACCCTCCATCCTCTTCCGACCGGTATTGACCGCGATCATCTCTCCCACCGGGCCGGCACGCTCAAGCCACGCCTGGCGCAGCGCGGCGAATCCGCGCCCGCCGTCCCACGCGGCGAGCCTACTGTGCATGGCTTCGCTCAAGCTTGCCAGCACAGCTTCAGGGGGAACGCGGCAGCCGTGCGCGGCCAGATCGGTTGCCGCCCGCCCGAGATCGGCGGGATGCCAGGCCAAGTCGATGCCAATGCCGATCACGACCGTGGCGGTATTCCGGCTGGCAATGCTCTCAATGAGGATACCGGCGCACTTGGCTTGGCCGATGAGCACGTCGTTGGGCCACTTCAGGCGCAGGCCCGCGGGGCCGCCGCCGGCTGCCTGGCGGATGGCATCGATGGTCGCCACGCCCGCCACCAGCGACAGCTGGGGGAGTGCGCCCGGCGGATCGGGAAGCCGGGTCAGCAGGCTGGCATGCAGGTTGCCCGGCATGGACACCCAGGGCCGGTCGGAACGGCCGCGGCCGGCCGTCTGGCGCCGCGCTATGATCCACAGTGGGCCCGCCTCACCGGCCTCGGCCAAGGCGAACGCTTCCCGGTTCGTTGAGCCAACCTGATCGAGTACGAGGATCGGAATCGACTGCGCCACCGGGGCTTCCCGTTCGCCGCCCATGACGGCCGGCTCAAAAGAGGCTCTTCACCGCTGTTCCCGCTGCCTCAACGAGAGGCGCAGGCCAGACCACGTAAAGCAGCACGTAGAGGCCCGCCAGGGCCATCACGAGGCCGGTCTTTGGCTGGATCGCTGCGAACCGCTCGCGCGCCTGATCGAAGAACATGATCTTGACGATCCGCACGTAGTAGTAGGCGCCTACGACGCTGGCAAGCACGCCGATGATGGCGAGAGGCCACAGGCCCTCCCGAACCGCCGCCAGGAAAACATAGAACTTGGCAAAGAATCCGGCGAGCGGCGGGATGCCGGCGAGCGAAAACAGCAGGACCGCCAGCAGAGTGGCGAGGGCCAGGTTGTTCTGGGCGAGCCCCGACAGCTCCTCGATGTCCTCGGTCATGGTCTGCCCTCGGCGCATGGCCAGCACGACGCCGAAGGCGCCGAGCGTCATGGCGACGTAGATGACGAGATAGATGACGACGCCGCGTGCGCCTTCCGGCGAGCCGGCCGCCAGCCCGATCAGGGCGTAGCCGATGTTACCGATGGCCGAGTAGGCCAACAGGCGCTTGATATTGTTCTGGCCGATGGCCGCGAACGCGCCGAGCAGCATCGAGGCGATGGCAAGCGCGGTGATCACCTGCTGCCACTGCGGCTTGGTGCCAGCGAAGCCAGCGAGCGTCACCCGCATGAGGAGCGCCATGGCCGCCACCTTGGGGCCGGCCGAGAAGAAGGCGGTGACGGGTGTCGGCGCGCCTTCGTACACGTCAGGGGTCCACATGTGAAACGGCACGGCCGAGATCTTGAAGGCGAGGCCGACCAGCAGGAACACGAGGCCAATGATGAGGCCCAGGTTCTGGCCCGCACCGGCTTGGCCTGCCGCGGTGGCGATGGCCTGGAAGCTGGTCGAGCCGGTGAAGCCGTAGATGAGCGAGGCGCCGTAGAGCAGCATGCCCGAGGACAGCGCGCCGAGCACGAAATACTTGAGGCCGGCCTCGCTGGAGCGTACGTCGTCACGCCGGATCGCGGCCATGACGTAGAGGGCGAGGCTCTGCAGCTCCAGACCCAGATAGAGCGCGATGAGGTCGTTGGCTGAGATCATCATCAGCATGCCTGCACTCGCCAGCAGGACCAGCACCGGGTACTCGAACTTGAGCGTGCGGGTCTGGCGCAGGTAGTCGAACGACAAAATGAGCGCCCCTCCCGACGCGATGAGCGTCAGCACCTTCATGAAGCGCGCGAAGTCGTCGACAACGAAGGCGCCGTCGAACAGGCGGTGAACGCCGGGCGGCTGTTGCGTGAGGAGCCATCCAGCCATCAGCAGTATCAGGATGGCGAGCCAGCCGATCGCCTCGGCCGTGTTCTCCCGCTCAGGACGAAACGCGCCGATCATGAGGAGCACCATGGCCCCGACGGCCAGCAGGAGCTCGGGAAACAGCGGCCAGTAGGCTACAAGCTGGTCCATGTCGAATGCCGCCTAGCGCACGTTGAGAGCTTGAGCCGCCTGGATCGCCGCCTCATAGCCCGAGACCAGCTTCTTGACGGAGACCGCGGTCACGTCGAGCAGCGGCGAGGGATAGAAGCCGAACAGCACCACCAGCAGCACCAGCGGCGTGAACACGAAAACCTCGCGGTAGTCGAGGTCGGCGATGGTCCTTAGACTGGGCTTCTCGATCGGCCCGAACATCATGCGCCGGTAGAGATAGAGCGCATAAGCCGCCGATAGGACCACGCCGAAGGTGGCCAGGAAGGCCACCCAAGTGCTCGCCTTGAAGGCGCCGATCAGCGATAGGAACTCGCCGATGAAGCCCGAGGTGCCGGGCAGGCCGACGTTGGCGAGTGTGAACACCATGAAGACCGCGGCGTAGAGCGGCATGCGGTTGACGAGCCCGCCGTAGGCATCGATGCTGCGCGTGTGCATGCGGTCGTAAACCACGCCCACGCACAGGAAGAGCGCGGCCGAGACGAGGCCGTGGGAGAGCATCTGGAAGATGGCCCCGTCCACACCCTGCACCGTGAAGCTGAAGATGCCCATGGTGACGAAGCCCATGTGCGCCACGCTGGAATAGGCAATGAGCTTCTTCACGTCCTCCTGGGCCAGCGCCACCAGCGAGGTGTAGATGATCGCGACGATGGAAAGCGCAAAGACCAGAGGCGCTAACTCCTGGCTGGCCAGCGGGAACATGGGCAGCGAGAAGCGCAGAAAGCCGTAGCCGCCCATCTTCAAGAGGATGCCCGCCAGGATCACCGAGCCGGCCGTCGGCGCCTCCACATGGGCGTCAGGCAACCAAGTGTGCATCGGCCACATCGGCAGCTTCACGGAGAACGAAGCGAAGAACGCGAGCCACAGCCACCACTGCATGCCGCCGGGGAACTTGTGGGTGAGCAGCGTCGGGATGTCGGTGGTGCCGGCGTGCCAGTACATGGCCATCAGTGCCAGCAGCATCAACACCGAGCCCAGGAGCGTGTAGAGGAAGAACTTGAAGCTGGCGTACACGCGGCGCTCTCCGCCCCATACCCCGATGATGAGGAACATCGGGATCAGACCGCCCTCGAAAAACAGGTAGAACAGCACGAGGTCGAGCGCGCAGAACACCCCGAGCATCAAGGTCTCCAGCACCAGGAACGCGATCAGGTATTCCTTGACCCGGTTCTCGATCGACTCCCAGCTGGCGATGATGCAGAGCGGCATCAGGAACGCGGTGAGCACCACGAACAGCACCGAGATGCCGTC
Source organism: Hyphomicrobiaceae bacterium (assembly GCA_017353825.1). Classification (GTDB taxonomy): domain Bacteria; phylum Pseudomonadota; class Alphaproteobacteria; order Rhizobiales; family Hyphomicrobiaceae; genus AWTP1-13. The sequence continues at coordinate 7,628 of JAFMSC010000067.1, forward strand.
CACGCCCATCTTGTAGTTGATGGAACCGCCCAGCCACGCCGCCTCCTCGATGAACTGGAATCCGGCGTTGCTCTTGTCGAAGTGCGCCCAGATGTAGAGGGCCACGCCCAGAGTGAAGAGCGTGGTGTAGAGGGCGATCCAGCGCGCGTTGTTCTTGGCCTCGCGGTTCTGCGTTGCGATCAAGAGCGCGCCCAGGAGCGGGAAGAAGGTGACAAGGGAGAGGACGCCGAAACCGTTCATCGCCCAACCCCGCTGAAGAGCGCCCGTATGTCGTTGAACATGAAGGCCGTGACGATAATCGCCACCCCGATCAGCATGGCGAAGGCGTAGTGATAGACGTAGCCGGTCTGCAGCTTGACGACGCGGCCCGTGGTCCACAGCACGCGCGCCGCCACGTTGTCGGGGCCGAGCCCGTCGATGATGATGCCGTCACCCAGCTTCCATAACAGGCGCCCGAGCCACAAGGCCGGCCGCACGAACAGCCAGTGGTAGAGCTCGTCGAAGTACCACTTGTTGAGCAGGAAGAGGTAGAGGGGCTTGAAAGCGCGCGCGGTCAGTCGCGGCAGCCAGGGCGCCGCCATGTAGTAGAGGTAGGAGAGGCCGAAGCCGGCGGCCATGGCGATGAACGGTGCCCAGCCTGCCCACTCGGGAATATCGTGCATGGCATGGCGGATGTGGTTGTGTGGCCCCTCGACGAGCGACGCGCGCCAGAACCCGGCGTAGCCGTGGCCGACAAAGAAGGCCTGGAACGCGAAGCCGGCGGCGACAGAACCCGCCGCCAGCACGAGGAGCGGGCCGAGCATGACCCACGGACTCTCGTGCGCGTGCTCGAAGGTGTCGTGGTCGGCGCGCGTGGGCTGGTGGAAGGTCATGAACATCAGACGCCAGGAGTAGAACGCCGTCATGAACGCGGCGCTTACCAGCAGCCAGAAGGCGTAGTTGTTGGGCGTCTGCGCGGCGAACGACGCCTCGATGATGGCGTCCTTGGAATGGAACCCGGCGAAGCCCACGAGACCTGGAATGCCGACGCCGGTGAGCGACAGCGTGCCGACGAGCATCATCGCCCACGTGAAGCGCAGCTTGGGGGCCAGGCCGCCCATCTTGCGCATGTCCTGCTCGTGGTGCATGGCGTGGATGACCGAGCCGGCGCCGAGGAACAGCAGCGCCTTGAAGAAGGCGTGCGTGAAGAGGTGGAAGATGCCCGCCGAATACGCGCCGACGCCGCAGGCCACGAACATGTAGCCGAGCTGCGAGCAGGTGGAGTAGGCCACCACGCGCTTGATGTCGTTCTGCACGAGGCCGATGGTTGCCGCGAAGAACGCGGTGACGGCCCCCACAAGAGTGACCACCTGCAAGGCGAGGGGCGAATGCTCGAATAGCGGCGACAGGCGCGCGACCATGAACACGCCAGCCGTCACCATGGTGGCGGCATGGATCAGGGCCGAGACCGGCGTGGGGCCCTCCATGGCATCCGGCAACCAGGTGTGCAGCAGAAACTGTGCGGACTTGCCCATGGCACCCATGAACAGAAGCAGACACAACACGGTGAGGGTGTCGAGCTGTTGGCCCAGGAACCACATGGGCTTGCCGGCCATCGCGGGTGCGGCCCGGAACACGGCGTCGAAGCCGACGGCGCCGAAGACGGCGAACACTCCGACGATGCCGAGCGCAAAGCCGAAGTCGCCGACGCGGTTGACGATGAACGCCTTGATGGCCGCCGCGTTCGCCTCGGGCTTCAGGTACCAGAAGCCGATCAATAGGTAGGAGGCGAGTCCCACGCCTTCCCAGCCGAAGAACAGCTGAAGGAAGTTGTCGCTCGTCACCAGCGCCAGCATGGCGAAGGTGAACATGGAGAGGTAGGCGAAGAAGCGCGGCCGGCTGTCGTCCTCATGCATGTAGCCGATCGAGTAGAGGTGCACCAGGAACGACACGGTGTTGACCACCACCAGCATCACAGCGGTGAGCGTATCGATCCTGAGCGCCCACGAAAATTCGAGGTCGCCCGAGGCCACCCAGCGCAGCACGTGAATGCGCGCCACCATCTCCCCACCGAAGCCCACCTGCCAGAAGGCGATCCACGAGAGCACTGCGCCGACGCCCACCAGCGTCGTGGTGATGACCTCGCTGGGCCGCGCCCCGATGAGGCGGCCCAGCAGGCCCGCGATGAGCGCGC
>JAFMSC010000067.1:9810-13049 GCA_017353825.1 Hyphomicrobiaceae bacterium
CTGAAGGCCGGGACTCGGGGTCAGGGGCTCGGCGGTCGTGGCGATCTCCCCTTGGCCCTGGACCCCGGATAGTGCGCTGCCAGCAATTGAAGGATGACAAGCCCTGCGCATCCTCGTCCCCCCGCATCAGCCCTTCATCACGCTCACGTCTTCGACCGCGATGGAGCCGCGGTTGCGGAAGAAGACGACGACGATGGCGAGGCCAATGGCCGCCTCGCCGGCGGCGACCGTGAGCACGAACAGGGCGAAGATCTGCCCCACCAGGTCACCGATGTAGGCGGAGAATGCCACCAGGTTGATGTTCACCGCCAAGAGCATCAGCTCGATCGACATTAAGATGACGATCACGTTCTTCCGGTTGAGGAAGATGCCGAAGATGCCGAGCGTGAACAGGATGGCTGCGACGGTGAGGTAGTGCCCGAGACCGATCGTCATGCGCTGCCGCCCTCACAGCCCGAGCACACGCACCGCGATGGCGATGGCGCCGACCACGGCAATTGTCACCCACACCCAGCGGCTGCCGCTGAAGAACTGTGCGATCAAGTCCATATCTGTCTCACCTCGACGCGCGTGTCGGCGGAACAGCGGCCGTCCCCGGTGCCACCTTGATGATCTCGATGGCGGCGCTCTTGCGGCGCGCCACCTGCGCGGCGATCGACTGGCGCTTCACGCCCTGCTTGTGGCGCAGCGTCAGAACGATGGCGCCGATCATGGCCACCAGCAGGATCAGGCCGGCGCCTTCGAAATAATAGGCATACTGCGTATAGAGCACCCGGCCGATGGCCTCCGTGTTGGTGATGCCCGAGCCGGGCGACGGGATGGGCGCAGAGGCCGTGGAGAGGCTGCCCGGGGCGATCACGGTGGTGAGCACCACCATGATGAGCTCGAGCCCGACGATGGTCCCGACCAGCGCGCCAAGCGGCGCGTATCGGATGAAGCCGGCCCTGAGCGCCGCGAAATCCACGTCCAGCATCATCACAACGAATAAGAACAGCACCGCGACCGCGCCGACGTAGACCACCACGAGGATCATCGCCAGGAACTCGGCGCCGAGCAGCACGAACAGCCCAGCCGCGTTGAAGAACGCGAGGATCAGGTAGAGCACGGCGTGCACGGGGTTCTTGGCACAGATCACCAAGACGGCCGCAGCCACCATGATGAACGCGAACAGCCAGAAGAACGCGGCCGCGATCGTTATGGCACCATTCATGGCACCTCCGCGCCAAAGGCGCTGCGCCGCTGCCCTCTCCCCGCCAGCGGAGAAAGCGTCAGCGTGAAGGGCGACCGAAGGCCCCACGTTCGGAGTGCGAGGCAGCCGCTCATCCGAGCCCTGTTCGCGCGCTGTTGGAGCGCGAGTGAAGGCTTTGCCAGCGCGGGGAGAGGCCTAGGCGTCTCTATCGTCACGATCGTCTCACCTCTACGTCACCTGTACGGCGCATCGAGCGCGATGGCCTTGGCGATCTCGCGCTCCCAGCGGTCGCCATTGGCCAGGAGGCGCTCCTTGTCATAGTAGAGCTCCTCGCGCGTCTCGGTGGCGAACTCGAAGTTGGGGCCCTCGACGATCGCGTCCACCGGGCAGGCCTCCTGGCACAGCCCGCAGTAGATGCACTTCACCATGTCGATGTCGTAGCGCGTGGCGCGGCGCGTGCCGTCGTTGCGGCGCGGGCCGGCCTCGATGGTAATGGCCTGGGCTGGGCAGATCGCCTCGCACAGCTTACAGGCGATGCAGCGCTCCTCGCCGTTGGGATAGCGCCTGAGCACGTGCTCGCCCCGGAAGCGCGGCGACAGCGGGCCCTTCTCATAAGGATAGTGCAGCGTCGCCTTGGGCTTGAAGAAGTAGCGCAGCGACAGGGCGAGCGCCGAGGCGAACTCCTTGAGGAACAGCGAGCTGACAACTTGCGATACGGCCATGGATCTCTTTGCCGATTTAAGCCTCAGGGCGCGAGCCCGAAGTACTGCAGGAAGCCGGCCACCGCCACCACCATGATCAGCGACAGCGGCAGGAACACCTTCCACCCCAAGCGCATGAGCTGGTCGTAGCGATAGCGCGGTACGAACGCCTTGACCATGGCGAACATGAAGAACACGAACACCAGCTTGAGCAGGAACCAGACAATGCCGGGCACCCAGGTGAAGGGTTCCACGGCGAGCGGCGGCAGCCAGCCGCCGAGGAACATCACGGTGGTGAGCGCACACATGGTCGTGATCGCCACGTACTCGCCCAGCATGAACAGCAGGTAGGGCGTGGACGAGTATTCCACCATGAACCCGGCCACCAGCTCCGATTCCGCTTCCGGCAGGTCGAACGGCGGCCGGTTGGTCTCGGCCAAGGCCGAGATGAAGAACACGATGAACATCGGAAATAGGCCGAGCCAGTACCAGTCGAGAACCGAGCTCGGCAGGCCCATGCGCGTGCCGAGACCGACGCGCTGCGCGTTGACGATCTCGGTCATGTTGAGCGAGCCGGCACACAAGAGCACGGTGATGATGACAAAGCCGATCGAGACCTCGTAGGAAACCATCTGCGCGGCCGAGCGCAGGCTGCCGAGGAAGGCGTACTTTGAATTGGAGGCCCAACCGCCCATGATCACGCCGTACACGCCAAGCGAGGAGATGGCGAACAAGTAGAGTACGCCGACGTTGATGTTGGAGATCACCCAGGTGCCCCGACTGTCCTGGTTCACGGGGATCACGGCCCAGGCGGCGAGCGCGAGCACCGAGGCGACGATGGGGGCCAGCAGAAACACGCCCTTGTCGGCGCCGCCAGGGATCAGCGGCTCCTTGAACACGAACTTCAAAAGGTCGGCGAACGACTGAAGCAGGCCGAAGGGCCCGACCACGTTCGGGCCGCGGCGCAGCTGTACCGCCGCCCACACCTTACGGTCGAACAGAATGAGGAACGCGACCAAGACCAGAAGCACGACCAAGAGAAACACGCTCCAGAACGCGATCACCAACACGGGCCACAGGTAGTTGATGACCGCGGGAAGGTCCCTCTCCCAGATGTCCCTGAGGCTAACCATGCGTGCCCGTGGTCCTTTGCGCGCCGGCCCGCTTCATCGCGCTCAGCTCAGCCATCACCGCAGAAGCGCGCGCAATGGGATTGGTGAGGTAGTGATCCGCCACGGCCGCGCCGAAGGGCTCCGTTCCGAGCCTGCCACCGCGCGCGGCGAGCGCCTCCACGCCCTTTACGTCGGCCGGCTCAATGGTGTCGAGCCGCGCGCGCGCCGGCGCCACCT
>JAFMSC010000068.1 GCA_017353825.1 Hyphomicrobiaceae bacterium
AAGCCCTTCAGGGCCGCGGATGTAGCACAGCCGATACGCGTCTTTATACTGAACAACTTCGCCCACGAGCTGCGCGCCGCGCTTACGGAGCCTCTCGAGCGTCTCGTCGATATCATCCACGGCGAACATAACGCGTAGGTAGCCTAGAGCGTTCACCGGAGCGTTCCGGTGATCCGCGACGGCAGGCGGCGTGAGAAACCGGGAGAGCTCGAGCCGGCCGTGGCCGTCCGGCGTGCGCAGCATGGCAATCTCGACGCGCTGATCGCCCAGTCCAGTGACACGTCCAGCCCATTCTCCTTCGATTGTGGCCCGCGCTTCGAGATCGAGGCCGAGCTCGCGAAAGAAAGCGATCGTCGCTTCGAGGTCATCGACGACGATTCCTACGTTGTCCATCCGTTGTAGCGCCATGTATCCAATCTACAAGTGGCTATTATTCTGACAACGGACCGTGGGGCACTGGTTCAGAAGCGGTGTCGACGCGGTGCTCTCACGTCAGCGCAAGCCGGCTTCGCCGGCGAGGCGCCCTTCGGCACCGTCGGCCAGATGTGATCGCTTTGAACGCCGCCGGCGTCAAGTACCCGAGACTCGAATCGGGTCGGACTTCGTTGTCGTGGCGTCGCCAGGCTTCATATTCACCTTCGCGTCGGCACGATTCTTGAACACCACTGCAGCGACGGACGGCCGGTCACGGAACTTGTCGTTTGAACGAGCCGTCCGCGCGGTTCTGCCACGGTTTGCCCGGATCGATGCAGCCGGTCTCAATGCGCGCGGTTTGCAGCCAGCGCAGGATGGCGGTCGCCACGAATTCCGGCTCTAGTTGGGTGGCGTTCAGCGGGCCATTCTCTCAACCTTCAGCTGGTCGGAAATCGGCAGGCAGGTCACCTCGCCACCCCCATTTTGATCGAAGCGGCGGCCGCTTCTTAGCCTTCGTGTCTCTCGCTGGAGCCATGCTATGGATGCGCTGAATGTCGATCGAGCCTGGCACTTGCGTACAAAAACGTCGCCGTGGTCCCACACGTGCTTGCACCTGGCTGCACCTGTGCGGGTGTCTGCGCGCCCCGCAATCGTCGGGACGAATCGCAGTGCCGACGAGGAGAGGTCTTATGAGTAGGTTTGTACGCACAGTACTCGCACTGTTGCTGGCCCCTGTGGCACTCGGCACGGTCTCTCTGGCATTCGCCGCCTATCCCGAGCGCCCGGTCAAAATAGTGGTCGGGTTCTCTGCCGGCGCCTCGTCAGATATCGCAGCGCGCATCCTCGCCGAGGAGCTGTCTAAGACGCTGGGCCAGCGCTTCATCATTGAAAACCGGCCGGGCGCTGCGAGCAACAACGCGGCCGCCGGTGTCGCCAAGGCCGAGGCGGATGGCTACACTCTCTTCCTTGGCTCGGTGGCAAACGTCATCAATGCCAGCATCAAGAAGGCGACGAGCGTAAACCTCCTGAGCGAACTCAAGCCGATCGCGCTGGTCTGCGCTCTTCCGAACATTCTGGTCGTGCACCCATCGGTGAAGGCGACGACGGTCAAGGAGCTGGTGGCGCTTGCGAAGTCTGACCCCAACAAGCTCAATTTTGGCTCGGCAGGTGTAGGCACCTCTCCGCATCTCGCGGGCGAGCTGTTCAAGATGATGGCCGGCATCGAGATGGTGCATGTGCCTTACGGCGGCACGGCGCAGGCCGCGCAGGACCTCGTTGGCGGGCGGCTGCAGCTCATGTTCTCTCCGGCTTCCACGGCGCTGCCCCAGATCGAGGCCGGAAACTTGCGTGCAATCGCCTGGGCGACGGCTGCCCGTGGCGCAAGCCTGCCCGATTTGCCGACGGTGGCGGAGTCTGGCTTTCCCGGCTTTGACACGTCGATCTGGTTTGGACTGCTCGCGCCGCTCGATACTCCGGACCCGATCCGCGATCGGCTGGCGGAAGCTGTCGGTCGGGCCCGGCGGTCGAAGGCGGTGCTGACGTCGTTCCGGGCCCAGGGAATTGAGCCCTTGGAAGGCGGACCGGCTGCCTTCGCTGACTACATCACCGGCGAGACTGCAAGGTGGTCCGAAGTGGCCGTCAAGGCTGGCCTGATAAAGCAGTGAGGGAGCGCAGAAGATGGCGCGACTACTTGCCTCAGAATGTCGTCCGTTCTTCGACGCGGTCGCGGAAAAGGCCAATGCGATGGCGGCGCCGGTCTCGATGGCCGTGGTCGGTCCCGAAGGCCATCTCATCGCCCTGGAGCGTATGGACGATGCAGGGTTCATCACACCTGAGACGGCGTGGGCCAAGGCATTTACCGCCGCGGCCTTCCGCTCCATGAGCCCACGATTTCCCGACGGGCTCGTGATCCAGAAATGGTTCCAGGAGCGCAATCCTCAGATGATGGTCGCGGCGGCCATCCTATCGGGTGGGCGCATCGTGGCCTCCGGCGGGTGCGCGCCGATCTTCAAAGGCGACGAGATGGTGGGTGCCTACGGGATCAGCGGCGGTACCTCGGACCAGGACGAGGTCATGGCTCGCTACGCGCGCGAGAAGGTCGGATGGGCCCACACGCCGGCGCACGACACGACGCCCGCGAGCCTCAAGGAGCACATCAACGAGCTCTATGCAAAGGCTGGTCTGGCAGAGCGCAAGCTGTAGGAACATTGCGTGCGAGGAGATGGCGCGCTCGTTGATCGCGTCCATGCGGTCGCCCTGTCAGCCAGGAAGGTTTGGCAAGAACGGCCGGTGGGAAGATGGCCGGGCTCCGCCCTTATTACCCCTTCGGCTGTTTGCGCGACCACTCCAGGAATTGCTTGAACAGGCGCTGTTGCTCTGCGGCGTCGTGAGCCTTGGTCGACTGCGGGCGCGCTTGGTGGAGGTCGATGGCGCCCGGGGCTGCCTTGGCGGGGGCGTTGATCGGAGCTATTTCCGCTCTCGCCCTATCGTGCTCTTGGCGCGCGCGTATCGCCTTCGCTGCGACGGAGAAAGGTGGGACAGATGAGGCTCAAGCAGCTCCACGACCCTCGCGTATTCGCCTCTCTTGAACGGGCATGCCCCGCCTCTGACGCGGCGACAACCGCCGCCTTCTGCTCCTTGGGAGGTGCCTTCTTCAGTTGCTCCTGGCGGAAAAGCCGCTCTTGCTCGGCGATGCGGTCGAGCTCGGAGAAATCCCCCATGAGCACGTCCCTGGCATGCTCAAGGAGGGCGGCGGCCGTCTCGGTGACATCCGCCGGTTGGTCGGGCTGCTTTCGTCGGCGCTTCGATACCCTCTCGAACTGCAAGACCTGCCTCAGCTGAAGAAGCCTATTGATTGGCAGACCACGACCACTGGCCCCGGGACCAGAGGTACGAAGACTTTTCGTCCAGGCAGCAGTTCCCCAGTGAATTCCTTCGACTTCGATTACTGTGGTGGCGTTCCCGATTCGCACGCCGAACCTGTTGACATCCCGGCCCCGCGGCGGCAGGTCGACAAATCCCAACCTGCGAATGAGCGGCGCGGACACGGCCAGGACGCATTCGCGGAACTCCTCGAAGGATGGGATCAGCTTTCCGTTCATGCAGGCTCCCATCGGGCACGACACCGTGACGACATGGATGGCCACATTCGGGTCGGGTTCGCATGCCAAGCGCTGCCAAGGAGCGCGATGCCATGAAGTACGACACGACTTCAATCGAGGTTATCGACGATCCGGTCGCCTTCATTCGGCGCCGGCCAGAGATGTTCGTTGCGCCGGGAGTGGTCCGCCCGGAGCTTCTGGCGACCTGCCCAGGCGCGCGATGCGCTCGACTTTGGGTGCGCGCATGTCGAGGTTTATCACGTCGGTGACTGGTGGGCCCGTGGCCAGCGCCGAGGACTGGCTCGCTTATCGCAACGATGTGGGCGCGCGACGAGGAGGTCCCATGGCTGCCGTCGAGCACGGCTCGCCGGCGCTCGCGCGGCTCATGGAGGACGCAAACGTCGACTTCATCTTCGATGCGAAACGCAAGTCGCTCGTGTGATCGCGCGGAGGCGGAAGATGTACGTGACCTTCACAGCGGATGAAACGGGACTGCTGAAATGAGATGGCGCGGCGAACACCGGCGTCAAGGCCGGGAACGAGTACCTGATATTCAGCCGCGGCCTGGACGACGACGAGATGGAAGATTGGGGAGTCTACCCAGAGTACCGCGACCAGATCAATGGAGGCTACGACTGCATCAAGCCCGGCATCCCGTGTCGAAACCACCTCGACGTCGAGCTGACGAAGCCGATCGACCGACGCAAGGAGATCGACGGGTTTCACGTTGCACTTGCTCTATCGGGCGAGCAATGGGAGAGCCTGGCAGCAGGGCTGAGGAAGGTCCTTCGCGGCTCGCCCGTTCTCAAGGTGATCGCATAGGCCGGATGCGGTATCCGCCAGGAGAAAGCGGGCCCAGGTGAAAGTCATCCGCGGCGACCCTGTGAAGCTGGCGCTCGACGGCCGCTTCGATGTCATCGTGCACGGCTGCAACTGCCAATGCGCGATGGGCACGGGCATCGCGAAGACGATCAAGCAGGTGGTGTTCCCCGAAGCCCACAAGCCGGACCTGGCGACGGCGAAAAGGCAGCCGCGCCAAGCTGGGGTCGCTGTCCGCGGCCACCGTCGAACGCAACGGCCGCAAGCGCACCATCTCAATGGTTATACGCAGTTCCATTGGCGCGGCTCGGGCGTGCTGGTGGACTACGATGCCGTGCGCTCGGTCATGCACCGGCTGAAAGAGTCGTATTCCGGGTGCGCCATCGGCTACCCGAAGATCGGCGCGGGCCTAGCCAAGGGCGATTGGAGCACCATTGCCGCTATCCTTGAGGAGGAATTGGCGGGCGAGGACCACACGCTCGTCGAATATCAGCCGTGACCGGCAAGGCGCTCTGCTGCTCGCGATCTCGTCGGGGGCAGCACGCGGGCACAGCCCAACATAGCCCAACTTTCTCGGATAGGTCGAGGAAGCACGATCCGCCCCGGCGAATGGCGACATGCTTGGCGAGGTCTGGGAATGTCGAAGCTCAGGTTGCTTCTCGGCCGCTTAAAAGTGTGGGGCATATTTGTGGCTGGTCGTCATGGGACGGGCCTAATCTGCAAATAATAACAACAGGTTACGAGAGATTTCTGGTGGAGCCGAGGGGAATCGAACCCCTGACCTCGTGAATGCCATTCACGCGCTCTCCCAACTGAGCTACGGCCCCGGGGCCGGGAAGGTGCGCCTTCGACCGGCAGGCGCCTAACTAGGCTGCCGGGGGAGATTATGCAAGAGGCATGGGGGCGTGCATCGGCGCGGGGGCCCCGCGATCGGTCGGGTTGAGGCCTGCGCAACCCGCTGAATTTGCGCGTTAGATCGCAGAGAGAGGAGGCCGCCCGGGCAAGCGGTTGAGCCCCTGGGTCGCGCTGGGTCTGACGGCTTGCCGGCGCTACTACCGGTGCTCCACCATCTCCGCGTCCAGGCTGTAGCCGGCCTCGGCGAGGTCCGTGAGGGCCGTGGTGACCTTGAGGGTGCCCGTCACCCACACGGGTTCGAAGGCGCTGCTCACGTCGAAGCCGTTGTCGCTCTTGACGTAGACGATCTGGTTTGCGGGCGGCGGCGGCACGTGGATGCAGGCCCCCACGAACGGCACCAGCAGGAATTCCTTGACGCGCGTGGCATCGAAATCGAGCGACACCACATAGCCGCCGATACGCACGCGCTTGCCGTCGAGCGCCGTCACCACCGGCGCGGGCGCATCACCCGACTTGCCTGGACCGGACATCCAGCGTCCCTCGGGCGGCAGGGAGGCGGGCGGCGTGCCTTCGTGCGGGTTGGCGGGGTTGAAGGGGATGGCCGGGCGGCCGGCAAGGAAGGACTTCGGAGGCCCTGGCGGCGCCGGCGGCACGAGCTGGGCCCATTTCAGCTCCAGGGGCGGTTCCACGGCGTGCGAGGATCGCGGGCCCGGAGCGACCAGGGCAAGGTCGAGTCCCAGGAAGAAGACGAGTGCCGCGGAGGCGGCCAAGGCGCGTCGGCTCCAAACCCGCATGTCAGAGGTCCCTCTCGATGCGTACGAACTCGTTCCGTCGTGGTCCTCACGTGCGCACCGTCATGCCGTCGGCGAGCGAAAGACGGTAGGCGCGCAGCGCCGGCAACAGGCCCGCGGCGCAGCCGCCGAGCACGATCACGCCCAGCGTGGCCCACGCGTCGGGCTTAAGCGGCGCGATGGGCAGGTGCAGCCCGTAGACCGCATCCACGTAAGGCCGCGCCAGGAATAAGGCGGCATAAAGGAGCACGAGGCCGAGGGCAACTCCCGTCGCCGTGAGCACCCCGGCCTCGGCCGCGAGCAGACCCAGTACCGTGCGGGCACGGGCGCCCACAGATCGCAGGATCGCCATCTCGCGACGGCGCTCGTTCAAGGTGGAGAGGATCATGGTGAGCATGCCGAGCAGCGCCGTCGCCACCACCATGGCCGAGACCACCTTGAGGGCAGTCTCGGCCGTGCCCACCAATCCCCACAGCTCCTGGAGGGCCGCTCCGGGCAGGATCGCCGAGAGCGGCTCCGAGCGGTACTCGTTGATCGCCCGCTGCAGGCGGAAGGCAGCGAGCTTGGACTTGAGGCCCACCAGGGCGGCGGTGATGGCCTTGGGCGCGAGGTCCATCCTGCGCACCTCCTCGGCCGAGACCAACTGGCCGGGGACGCGCGCACCGCTCTGCCAGTCCACATGGATCGCCTCGATGGCTGCCAGACCGACATGCACCGTACGGTCCACGGGCGTTCCCGTCTTCTCCAGGATGCCGGCGACGCGGAACGGCTTGTCGTCGTGCTCCAAGAAGGAAACGCTGCCGAGCCCGTGCGAAATGACGACGGAGTCACCCAGCTTGTAGCCGAGCGAAGCGGCCACGTCGGACCCGATGACGGCATCGAACAGGTCGGTGAACGGGCCGCCGGCGGCGAAGGTGAGGCCTTGCGACTGGCGGTACTTATAGTGCGTGAAGTAGTCGCCTGTGGTGCCGAGAACGCGGAAGCCGTGGTGGCTGTCGCCCAGCGAAAGGGGCACGATCCAGGCCACCTCGGGGCGGAAGGCGATGTCCTGGTAGCTAGTCCAGGTGACGTTGTTGGTGGCGTTGCCGATGCGGAACACCGAGTAGAGCAGCAGATTGAGACCGCCGCTGCGGGCGCCGACGATGAGGTCGGTGCCGGAAATGGTGTCGGCGAAGCTCTGGCGCGCCCCAGTACGCACCTCCTCCACGCCCAGGAGCAGCACCACGCTGGCGGCGATGGTGGTGATGGTGAGGGCCGCCGTGACCCAGCGGTTGAAGAGCGATTGAAGAGCGAGGCGCAAGACGATCATTGATCAGACGGTCCGACATAGGATGGCCCCTGGTGGCTCGCGGTCGCAATGTCGGCGAGGGGCACCACGCGATCGAAACGAGGCGCCAGGCTTTGGTCGTGGCTTACCATGATGAGGGCCGCGCCAGCGGCGCTGGTCTCGGCGAACAGCAGTTCGAGGAAGGCCTGCTGGCGGTCGCGGTCAAGCGCCGAAGTGGGTTCGTCAGCCACGACAATCTCGGGCGCCCCGATGAGTGCCCGCGCGGCTGCCACCCGCTGCTGCTGGCCCACGCTCAGGTTGGCGGCCGACCGGCCGCGAACCAGGTTCGGCTCAAGGCCGAGGCGCGCCAGCAGGCGCTGTGCCTCTTGGGAAGCGGAGGCGCCGGCCGTGGCGCGCCGGCGCCGGCCGGGCGCGAAGCTCAAGGGCAGGAGCACATTGTCGATAACCGAACCATAGGGGAGCAGGTTGAACATCTGGAAAATGATACCGAAGTGCTCGGCTCGGAACGCGTCGCGCGCCGCCGCGCCAAGCCCGGTGAGATCGCTGCCCAGAATCTCGGTGCGGCCGGACTGCGGCGCTACGATGCCGCATAGCAGGCTCAGGAAGGTGGATTTGCCGCTCCCCGAGGGCCCGATCAGGAGCACCCGCTCGCGCGCTGAGAGCGTGAAGGTGTCGACCTCCAGTACAAAGGCGCTTCTGCCGGGCCAGGCGAAACGCACGCCGCTCAACCGGACGATGTCCGGCGCCAACGCGGCCGCAGTCCGTGCCAGTTCGACGGTCATCGGGCGGGGCCTATATCATGCCACCGAGGTCGAGGCGGGGCTTGGCCCGCTCAACCTCGAACTGGTTCGCTGCTTGGCTGTGATCACCGTTACGTCCAGCTTCTGGGCGCCAGCAAAGACCTTGAAGTAGCCGAAAGCGATGGTGGTGAGGCTCGCTGGGGCCTGGCAGTCGAAGGCGTACTCTGCGCGGAAGGCGGAATGCTCGTGCGCGACGCTCTCCTCCTGAGCGTCATGGGCCTTGTCGCGATCGCCCTTGGCCGCGGCGCCCTTGTCGGCATCGTAACCGTCCTCCCCGCCATGCCCGTGGTCGTGGTCCTCGCCCTCAATGGTCACCTTGGCTTCCTTGAGGGCGCAGCCGGCCGCGGCCGGCAGCTCGAACAGCGTGTGTGGCGCCGCCAGGCGCTTATTGGCCCCCTTGAGGGCGGCCTTCTGCTGGTCCAGTTGGCGTTCCTGCGCAAAACCACGCCCGCAGCCAACCCGATGCCGCCGGCGAGAACTGCCAACGTCCGCATAAACTAGGTCCTTCCTGGCTCCGTGCCCTGCGCAGCGCCTCGCTTCCGCCCGGCGCCGCCGCAGGCCCCCGCGCCACGGCAGCCGCCCGTGCCGTGGAACGACAACCGCGAGGTATAAGATGTTATAACGTTGCACACAATCGCGGCGCCAACCCCTCCGGGCCTGAAGCCCTTGGCGCAGAGTTTGTAGAACGTAGAGAGGATGTCGGCAGTCGGAGCGACGATGTCGGGGGAGTGGGTTCGGCAGCAAGATTGGCTCGACAAACAATGGCGCGTCGGGTGCTCTCATATCTCCCGAAAGGCAGCGGCCGGGGCCATCATCGGGCCGCCAGCCCCGCTTCCAGGCCGGGCACGTAGCGGTCCCCCTCCACCTTCAGCGCGGAGCCTTTGAGATCGTTGCCGATCGGCTCGAAGCGGGCGCCGCCCAGATGCTGGGCCAGGAACGCTTCGATGATGGCATAGGACGAGATACGGTTGGCGGGAATGCTGAACCCGTGGCCTTCGTCGGGGTAGAGGACGTAGGTCACCGGCAGCCCGCGCGCCCGTGCCGCCGCAACGATCTGGTCCGACTCCGCTTTGTTCACACGCGGGTCGTTGGCGCCCTGCATAACCAGCAGTGGCTTGGAAATGGCGCTTGCACGGGTGAGCGGCGAGCGCGCCTTCAGCAGCGCCCGGCCGGCCTCCGTGCGCGGGTCGCCGATGCGGCGCACCAGGTTCTCGTAAAACGACTGCCAATAAGGTGGGATGGACGCGATGAAGGTTTCCAAGTTGCTGGGACCTACGATGCTCACCGCGCAGCGGAACGCGTCGGGCGTGAAGGTGGCGCCCACCAGCGCAGCATAGCCGCCGTAGGACGCCCCGAAGATGGCGACGCGCCCCGGCTCGGCGATGCCTTCCGCGGTCGCCCACTTGACCGCGTCGATGAGGTCGTCGTGCATCTTGGCGCCCCATTCCAGGTCCCCGGCATTGACGAACGCTTTGCCGAACCCGGACGAGCCGCGGTAGTTGACGGCCAGCACCGCATAGCCTCGGTTGGCAAGCCACTGGTGTTCGGGGTCGTAGCCATAGGTGTCGCGCGCCCAGGGCCCGCCATGAACGACGAGCACCATGGGCAGCGGTCGCGCCGGGCGTTGCCCGCCCTCGTTGGCCGGCAGGGTGAGATAGGAGACAAGCTCAAGACCATCGCGTGAACGCAGCACGTGGCCCTGCATGGTTGCCAGGGTGAAGCGCTCCAGCTGCGGCCGGGCCGTGAACAGCCGCGTCAGGCGGCGATCAGGCCGGTCGAAGAGGTAGTAAACGGCCGGCCGTTCGGGCCTGCTGCCAGAAATCGTCCAGCGGGTGCCCTCCTCAGTCTGGCTCACGATGCTGAGATCTGCCTTGATCTGGTCGTTGAGCCAGGCCAAGTCAGCGCCCACCTTCGCGTCGATGGGGATCCACTCGTCGCGCACGTATTCGGCCGAGGCGGCGGCCACCTCGAAGGTGCGCGGATCGACCAACGTGCCGCCGATGTCGGCCTTGGCGTGCTCGGCCACGAGGGTCTGCGCCCCCGTCTCCAAGTCGAGTCGGTAGAGGGCGGCGCGGTCGCGGCCGATCGAGCTTGTGAGATAGCAGGCCTTGCCGTCGGCGGTGATGTGCCGCAGCCCCGTCGTCATGCTGTCGGCGAAAGGGATCGTGAGCAGCGGCTTAAGCTGTTCACCCTTGACCTCGTAAATGATGTCGCTGCCGTCAGGTTGGCTGCGCGTCACCAGGCGCGGTAGCAGGTCCTGGTCAACCAGATACCCACTGATCTCGTCGCGGTTCTCGCGCACGAGGCGTCGCTCGCCGGTGGTGATGTCAAGCTGCCAGAAGTCGTGCCAGCGTACGTCGCGGCTGTTGAGACCAACAGCAATAACGTTGCGCCGTTTTGGCGACACGCCGAGGAGCTGGGCCTGCACACCCGTCAGCGGCGTCAGGTCGCGCTTTGCCTGGTTGGTGACGTCCACGGCGTAGACACGCAGGTTCTCGTCACCATTGGCGTCGTCAACGTATAGAATGGTGCGGCTGTCGTAGGCCCAGATGTAGCCGTACACCGGCCGCTTGGTGGCGTCCGTGACGGTGCGCGCCGCCGCCAGGTCGGCGACGGGCGCGACCGAGACGTTGAGGACACCGTTGGCGGGAGACAGCCAGGCGAGCCAGCGCCCGTCGTGGCTCAGCTGGACGGAGACGCGGTCGGGGTTGCCGAAGATAACTGTGCGCGGGATAAGCGCCGGCAGTTCTGACTTGCCCTCCGTGCCGACCTGCTGGGCCAACGCGCTGCCGGCGCCCAGGAGCTCGGCACCGAGCAGCGCGGCAAGCCCCATCATGCCCACGTCGCGCCGGCTAGGTTCGGAGCGGCGGGAATCGTTCGTGCTCACGCGAATGCTCCGTGGAATGCGCTGAAGGGCTGTCAGCCGGCCCTAGACCGTGGCAAGCAGCCCAGCCTTAGCCGCGTATCGCGGTGCGATTGTGACCGGTGCCCTTCACGCAATTGTGCTCCCCGTCCCGGAACGCAGCGCGGGGGATCAGGTGAGGCGGGGAGTTCGCTGGGGGGCCTGGGGTCGGGCGTGCGTCAGCCCCACGGGCCACGCGGGCGGTCGGGAGCACGGCCCCAAGGGCCTGCAGCCGCTCCGCTGGAGCCCGGCGCATAGGAGGCGTGCGACGGCGCTGCGGGAGGAGCAGAGCCGATCTCGGTCGCCAGCTTTTCCAGTTCGGCGATGCGGTTCTCGGTGTTGGGATGCGTCGAGAACAAGTTGTCCATGCCCTGACCGGTGAGCGGATTGATGATGAAGAGGTGCGCGGTGCCCGGTGCCGCTTCGGCCGGCTCGTTGGGAATACCGCGCGCGTAAGTCTCGATCTTGCGCAGCGCTGACGCCAGCCACAGAGGATGGCCGCAAATCGTGCCGCCCAGGCGGTCGGCCTGGTACTCGCGCGAGCGGCTCACGGCCATCTGCACCAGCGTGGCAGCGAGCGGTGCGACGATGGCCGCCACCAGCACGCCGATCCATCCCACGCCGTTGTTGTTCTCGCGGTTGCCACCGAAAATGGCACCGAACTGCAGGAACTGGGCCAGCATAGAGACCGCGCCACCGATGGTGGCGGCCACCGCCATGGTCAGCGTGTCATAGTTCTTTATGTGCGACAGCTCGTGCGCCATCACGCCCGCCACCTCCTCGGGCGTCAGCATCTCGATGAGCCCGGTGGAGGCGCACACAGCCGCGTTCTGCGGGTTGCGGCCGGTCGCGAAGGCGTTGGGCTGCGGGTTGTTCATGATGTAGACGCGCGGCATCGGCAGCCCGGCCTTGCCGGCCAATTCCCGCACGATGGCGTAGAACTCGCCCCCCGTATGCTCGTCCACCTCCTCGGCGCCGTACATGCTGAGCACAAGTTTGTCCGACTTCCACAGGCTGAACAGGTTGATGGCCGCCGCCACCAGGAAGGCGATCACGGCGCCGGTGGCCCCGCCCACGAGCGCGCCCATGGCCACCAGAATGCCCGTGAGCACCGCCAGCAGTAGACCGGTCTTGGCGAAATTGGTCGGCATCGTCGGGTCCCCGCATCTAGGTGTCAGTCAGTGCAGGCGTCAGCAATATGTCAGAACAAAGGATCAAGTAGCCATTATATGGGGTGGGATGCCCGCGTCAGCCAGGGTCGCCGCCGCTCTCTCCGGGATATCGGCGCAACCCGTGTGGACAAGGCTCCGGCGCGACGGTCCCTGGCAGACATGCGCGCTGGAGGGCGTCGATGCCCGTGGCGCGATCATCCAGGTGACCACCAGATCGGCGGTCTCGGTCAGCTCTCTCATCCCACGGCCGGGTGCACCGGGTTGTCGCTGCACCTGCGCGCCTTCGATAACAATGCGGCTGGCGCGAACCGGGCCCTCCGTGGCTTTGCCTTGGTCGCTCCGGCACCGCACTCTATAAATGCGCGCCATGGCGAGGGGGAAGGCAGATCCGCCACGGCGGCGCTGGGTGGCCTGGTTGTATGCCGTACTGGCGGCGGGCGTGGCACTGGCCTTCCGCCAGGGTCTAGTTCCCCCGTTTGTCAATCCGCTGCCGGTCATCGACGTAGCCGAACGCGATACGTGGCTGGTCGATTGGCGGCTGGCCAGCATCAAGCACTATCCCAGCGTCTGCGCACGCACGCTCAAGGCACCACACATCGAGGCCCAACAGATCGCCGACGGGCCCATGAAAGACGGCTGCGGTTGGTCCAATGCGGTGCGTCTCGTCTCGGCTGGCGGCGTGCACGCCTCGTTCGACAAGATCACCTGCGAAACGGCGGTCGCCCTCACCTTGTGGCTCGAGCACGAGGTGCAGCCGCTGGCACTCAACATCTTCGGCCAGCGCGTGACCTCGGTGCGCAGCTACGGCAGCTACGCCTGTCGCAATATTATCGGCGACCCGCTCTGGCGCTATCGGCGCAGCGAGCACGCCATCGCCAACGCCGCCGACATTGCCG
>JAFMSC010000376.1 GCA_017353825.1 Hyphomicrobiaceae bacterium
GGCCTTGTCGAGGGCCTTGTTGTGCGCTGGCGATTCGGGGTCGGCGCGGAACTCCAGCATGCCGCGAGGGATGTGGAGGGCGCCAGCGACTATGCCGGTGATTGCGACCTCCGACCCATCGCGTACATCAACCACCGCCGCGGTGCCTTGGTCGATGAGGTGCTTGGCTTGGCTGGGCGTGATCCGCGGCACGATGGCGTTCGCCTCCGCGATCATCTGCTTGACACTCGTTGGCACGTCCAAATTCCTCTTGCAGCTCGCCGATCTTGGTGCTGCGTGTCCTGGATCATTCAAGCCACGTGTGCTGGCTTGAGTTCCACCCAACACGTGCGCCCCACATCGAGGATAAAGGAGTGTCGGGGCCATCCACGCGTGACAATGCCAAGCTTGTGAACTACCCTTGAGGCTTCTGCGACAAGCATAGGCGGCAAACCGCTCACGTGACGTGCTACTGTCGCCCAAACGCTACTGTTGCCTGCCCGAGACACTTATGGATGACGCGACGAGGCTCGCCATCATTAGGCAGGCGTTTGCCCAGCGCCTCTCGTTCGAGACGGGGATCCTTGATCCTCGCGTTGAGGCGGCCTTCGCTGCGGTCCCGCGGGAGGATTTCCTGGGCCCGGGTCCCTGGCAGACGGTGCTGTGGCCGCGCACGGGCTCGGACGCCTACATCGCCACGCCCAGCGCGGACCCGGCCTGGCTCTACATGGACTGCATTTTCGCGATCCTCCCCGAGCGTCATGTCAACAATGGCCAGCCGGCATTGCACGCCAAACTGATCGCCGAAGCCCCCATCAAGGACGGCGATCACGTTGTGCACGTCGGGCTCGGGACCGGATACTACACCGCGATCATGGCGCATCTCGCCGGCCCCTCTGGCAAGGTGACCGCCATCGAGTTCGATCCGGCGCTCGCGATGCGCGCCCGGCAGAATCTTGCCTCGCTCACGAATGTCAGTGTCGTGCAGGGCGACGGTTGTACGGCTCCGTTCGATGCCGCGGATGTGATCTACGTGAACGCCGGCGTGACCCGGCCGGCCGAGGCGTGGCTGGATCGGCTCAAGGTAGGCGGGCGGCTCATCATTCCGCTCACGGGTCCCAGAGGCTTCAGGACCAAGCCGCCGCCCGTGCCCATCGACCGGCGCGGCGCCGTGTTCCGGATCGAGCGGCAGTCCGCGGGCTACCTTGCGCGCTGGCTCTCGCCGGTGGCGATCATCCCCTGTGAGGGCGGTCGCGATGCCGTCTCGGAGGCGGCCTTGGAAGCGGCCCTCAAGAAGGGCGGTTGGGAGCGTGTGACGCGCCTCTACCGCAACGCGGAGGTGCCTGAGGACCGCTCCTGGCTGCGCGCCCCCGGGTGGACGCTGGCCTACAGCTAGGGCGGGCTTCGCATCAAGTCCACGGAGCCGCCGGCTTGCCAAAGACACTGAACACGGCGGGTCGATCCCGGAAACGCGCAGGGTCGCACCGAGCACCTCGCCCTTCCAATCGGCGACCTCGTCCAATCATATATTCGGGGGCTGCGATTGCTTGTCTGGCGACACCGGGCTCATCAAGCCCACAGCAATACCGTCGGGGTCTTCAATGATGGCGTAACGCGCGCCCCAAAATGCGTCGTGCGGTTCCTGCGACCCGGTATATCCGGCACCGACCATGTCGCGGATAATATCATCCCTGCGTGCGGGCACCCGGAATCCGATGACGACACGGCCTCTCAAGTCCGTTCGACCCTTCCAGCCGAGGTTCCAACTTTGGGCGAAATGTGCTCGAGTCGAGATCGAAATCGATACCTTGACCCACTGACTGGTCGGCAGCGCTGGCATGATGCCAACCCGTAGGCGTGCGCCAAATTCTAGTGTCGAGAATCTCCACACCAAGCCTGCGGTAGAACGCAATTGACGCGCTGAGATCGCCGCAAACGAGGTTTATCTGGTTGAGGGTTGGTTTGCTCACGAGCATTCCGATTCAATGGTTGGGCCCACCGTGACAGCGGACTGCGCCACGCGACGACAAACGCGCCGCCAATTTACCTCGCATTCATCCGCCTTGTATCGATTACACCGTGGTTGCGGCGCTTAATGAGTTCATGACCCCGCCCGCGTCTTTGTGGCCCAAACGGCGCATGTTATGCCCCTGCCAGAGCTTGGGGACAAAGCATCGGATCGGCACCCATGAAGGAAGTCCTGGAGGAGCTTGAGCGTCGGCGGGCAGAGGCTAGGCTCGGCGGCGGTCAGGCGCGCATCGAGGCCCAGCACAAGCGCGGCAAGCTTACGGCGCGGGAGCGCATCGAGCTGCTGATGGACCAGTGCTCGTTCGAGGAGTTCGACATGTACGTCGAGCACCGCTGCACCGACTTCGGTATGGAGAAGACCAAGATCCCCGGCGACGGCGTGGTGACCGGCTGGGGCACCATCAACGGCCGCGTGGTCTATGTGTTCGCCAAGGACTTCACGGTGTTCGGCGGCTCGCTCAGCGAGGCCCACGCCCGCAAGATCACCAAGATCCAAGACATGGCGCTGCAGAACCGGGCCCCCATCATCGGCCTGTTCGATGCCGGCGGGGCGCGCATCCAGGAGGGCGTGGCGGCGCTCGGCGGCTACGGCGAGGTGTTCCTGCGCAACGTGCTGGCCTCGGGCGTGATCCCGCAGATCTCGGTGATCATGGGGCCGTGCGCCGGCGGCGACGTCTATTCTCCCGCCATGACCGACTTCATCTTTATGGTGAAGGACACGAGCTACATGTTCGTCACCGGCCCCGATGTGGTAAAAACCGTCACCAACGAGACAGTGACGGCGGAGGAGCTCGGCGGCGCGCGCGTCCATACCACGAAGTCCTCGATTGCCGACCGCGCCTACGAGAGCGATGTCGAGGCGCTGCTGCAGATGCGCCGCCTAATGGACTTCCTGCCCTCCAACAACAAGTCGGGCGTGCCAGAGCTGCCGACCAGGGACGGCCCTGACCGCGCCGAGGGCTCGCTCGATACGTTGATCCCCGAAAATCCCAACAAGCCCTACGACATCAAGGAACTGATCTCGAAGGTGGTGGACGAGGGCGACTTCTTCGAGATCCAAGAGGTATTCGCCCGCAACATCGTCACCGGCTTTGCCCGCATGGAGGGCCGCACGGTGGGCATCGTCGCCAATCAGCCCATGGTGCTCGCCGGCGTCTTGGATTCTGACGCCTCGCGCAAAGCTGCCCGCTTCGTGCGCTTTTGCGACTGCTTCGACATCCCCATCCTCACCTTCGTTGATGTGCCGGGGTTCCTGCCGGGGACGGCGCAGGAGTACGGCGGCCTCATCAAGCATGGCGCCAAGCTGCTGTTCGCCTACTCGGAGGCCACGGTGCCCAAGGTGACCGTCATCACGCGCAAGGCATACGGCGGGGCTTACGACGTCATGAGCTCAAAGCACATCCGTGGCGACGTGAACTACGCCTGGCCGTCCGCCGAGATTGCCGTGATGGGGCCGAAGGGCGCCGCTGAGATCTTGTATCGGTCGGAGCTGTCGAACCCTGCCAAAATCGCCGCCCGCATCAAGGAGTATCAGGACCGCTTCGCCAACCCCTTCATTGCCGCCGAGCGCGGCTACATCGACGAGGTGATCCTGCCCCACACCACCCGTCGCCGCATTTGCCGAGCGCTCAACATGCTCCGCAACAAAACGGTCGAGAACCCCTGGAAGAAGCACGACAATATTCCCCTCTAGTCAAACAAAGGGCAAACGACCTCCAGAGAAACGATTGGGGAAGCTCTCGCGCGTGGTTTGAGTTCGCTCGTCGGTCCTGGACGGTCCCGGCCTCGGCGGCCTGCTCATCAAGCCGGGGCGGCAAGAGGGTCGGGCGCCAGCGTTGGAAGCCTCCCAAGCCCATCGCTTCGATGCTCAGAACCCCGAGGCCCGCAACTACGTCCTGCCCACCTGGCCCTGTGGCCGCGGCAGGGTGGTGGGCTTGGCGTCCTCGACTTCGATGAAGAAGCGCACCAGCTCCTCCTTCTCCGCCCCCTTGGCACCGACCACGCGGCACGTCACCTGCATGAGCCGCACGGGTGCCGCGTCCGCGGCGATCCTCAGAATCGGCCCGCCGACCGGTTTCATCTCGACGACCTCGATCGTGCGCGCGCGGCCGTCGTGTCCGCTGATGCCGTCGTGTCCGCTGATGGTGATACGGTCGCCGACCGCCAGATGCTTGTCGAACAGCACCTCGCTTTCGAGGCCGCCGGCCGTGAGCCAATAGCCCTCGTCACCCACCTCGGTCTTTGCCACGCGCGCCGCCGCAGGCCCCGACTGGAAGGGCAGCGCAACCTTGCGTGCCTCGAATGCCCGGTCCACGCCATAGCTTACCAACAGGTCCGCCCGCAGTGAGATGGCGGCCGCCGCGCCGACGGCAGCGGAGCCGACGATGAGAAGCAGCCGGGTTGCAGTGCGCAGCATGGAGCCCTCCCGTGCGGAACTCAGGCCATACCCTCGCAAGTCGAGTTTGTTGGACTTATACCCTCATATAGTTGAGTTTGTCGGAAGTGTGGAGGCGGCCGAACCGCCGAGCCGAGGCGGCTCGAGCCGAGGTCGGCCCATGGTGAAC
>JAFMSC010000377.1 GCA_017353825.1 Hyphomicrobiaceae bacterium
GCCGGCCAGACCGAGGTCGGCGCGGACCCGCGTGCGCCGCTCGCTCCCGCCCTCGGCTCCGCCTCCCACGCCGGGTCCGTGGCCAAGGGACCGCCACCTCTCAACTCGCAGCTGGCGCGCATCGCCGAGGCGGTTGCGGCGGAACGCTTCGACGTGCTGATCGAGCCGATCCACGCCTTGTCCGAGGGCCGTCCGCGCCACTACGAGGTGAGCATGCGCCTGCGCACGGCGGACGGCGAGCAGATGGAGCAGGCCGACTACACGCGCGCGGTCCAGAGTTCGGAGCTGCTGGGCCAAATCGATGCCGCACGCATGCTGCGTGCAGCGCTTGTGGCAAGGCGCCTGGCGGAGCGCGGCCGGCAGGGCTCGGTGATGTCGGCGATGGCAGGCGACTCCATCACCGACAACGGCTTCGTCGACGCCGCCGCCCGGCAGGCGGCCAGCGATCGCAGCGTGCGGCTGGTGTTGTCCTTCGCCCAGAGCGACGCGCGTGCCTTCTCCCCGGCGCACGCCGAGGCACTGGGCGCCATGACTGCCTCTGGGTTCGCATTCGCGCTCGAGGGCGTGACCGACCTGGAGATGGACTTCGGCCGGCTGAAGGCGCTGGGCTTCGAGTTCGTCAAGCTCGACGCCCAGGTGTTCCTAGACGGCATGCAAGCACCCGGCGGCTGCATCCCGGCCGCCGACATCTGCCGGTACCTGTCGGAGTTCGGCCTGACACTGATCGTCGGCGCCATTGAGGACGACTGGCTGCTGGCCAAGGTGATGGGCTTCGGCGTGCTCTTCGGCAAGGGCACCCTGTTCGGCGGCCCACGTCTCATCAAGTCCATCGAACCCAACGCCGCCGCCGCCTAGGGGTCGGAACCTACGCGTCTCACCGAGGATGGACCTGGTGGCAAGCAGGCATCGGGCCTCGTCCGACCCACAGGGGGTCAGGCGCGGCCTGGCCCTGCTGCTGGTGATGACTACAGCCCTGCAAAGTCGATGGGCTTTGTACGATCCAATGTGCGCGTGATCGGAGGCAGGGGATATTTCAGGCCGGTGGCGCAATTGAAGAGGACGGCGCGCTCGTGGCGACCGACACGGCCGTCCGCCAGGCTCTGCTTCAACGCGGCGTAGGTGGCGGCACCCTCGGGGCACAGCAGCAAGCCCTCCCAGCGCGCCGCCTCCTTAAGGGCGGAGGAGATGGCGGCATCGTCCACGGCCATGGCGAAGCCGCCCGATTCGCGCACCGCGCGCAGGATCAGGAAGTCGCCGATCGCCTGGGGCACGCGGATCCCGCTGGCAATGGTCGTGGCATTCTCCCACCGGGAAGCGTGCTCGACGCCCTCATCGAAGGCTCGCACCACCGGCGCGCACCCGGCTGCCTGCACCGCCACCATGCGCGGGCGTTTGCAGCCGATGAACCCGATCGCCTCCAGCTCAGCGAACGCCTTCCACATGCCGATCAGCCCGGTGCCGCCGCCGGTGGGGTAGAAGATCACGTCGGGAACGTCCCAGCCGAGCTGCTCGGCCAGCTCCAGTCCCATGGTCTTCTTACCCTCGATGCGGTAGGGCTCCTTGAGCGTGGACACGTCGAACCACCCCACCCGCGCCTTGCCTTCGCCCACGATCCTGCCGCAGTCGTCGATCAGGCCGTTGACGCGGTAGACCCGCGCGCCCTGCAGGTCGATCTCGCTGACGTTCACCTCCGGCGTGTCGTCCGGGCAGAAAATGGTTGTCTTGATCCCGGCCCGGCTCGCATAGGCGGCGAGCGCGGCACCGGCATTGCCGTTGGTGGGCATGGCCATGTGCCTGATGCCGAGCGCCTTGGCCATGGATACCGCCAGCGCGAGCCCGCGCGCCTTGAACGAGCCGGTGGGCAGGCGCCCCTCGTCCTTCACCAGGATCTCCGCGCAGCCATGTCGCGCCGCGAGGCGCGGCATGGCAACGAGCGGCGTCATGGTCTCGCCGAGGCTCACCACATCCTCCGCCCTGCGTACCGGCAAGAGCTCTCGGTAGCGCCAGAAGTCGGGCGGACGGCGGGCCAGTCCCTCCTTGGTGAGGGCCTGGCGCACGCCGGCAAGGTCATAGCGCACCAGGAGCGGCTTGCCTGCGCGCGAGAGGTTGTGCACCTCGTCGGCGGCGTGGCGCTCGCCGGTGGCGGAGCACTCCAGGTGCGTGACGAAGGTCGGCCGATCGCGCGTGAGGTTGTCGTCGTGCTGCATGGCTCTCTCTCTGCGGGGCGAAGCCGGAGTGGCAATCGGTGCGGGGCCGCACAGTCCGGCGCGAAAAGGGCGTTGACAACCCTTCCGGCGGCCCACACAACAACGACCGGCTGGCGCGAAACCTGGGGGAGCCTATGCCGAATTTGGGGGTGAGGCTATCGGCGGGCGCCGCGTTCCTGCTCGGCGCTCTGAGCAGCACGCTGGGCCAGGACCGGAGCCAGTATACTCTGTTCAACCCGGTCCCCGACAGCCAGCTGCGGGAGCTGATCACCAACCGGCCCGACATCACCGAAAGTCCGTTCACCGTCGACGCCGGCCACGTCCAGTTCGAGACCACGCTGTTCGGCTACACGCGCTCGGCCCGCGACGCAGACGGCGCGGTCAGCGACAGCTACGAGTTCGGTACGACCAACATCAGAGTGGGACTGACGAGCAACACCGAGGTCGCCCTGGTGTGGCAGCCCTATGGCATTGTGCTCACGCGTGGCGGCCTCGATGGCACGGTGCGACGGTCGGGCATCGGCGGCCTAGAGCTGCGCGGCACGGTCAACCTGTGGGGCAACGACACGTTCGAGAAGCCGGGCTCAACCGCGCTGGGGCTGCTGCCGTTCGTGGTACTTCCGACCGACCGAAACAACGGCGTTAGCCCCGAATTCACCGAGAGCGGGCTGCTCGTGCCGTTCGCGATCAAGCTGCCGCAAAAGTTTGAGCTGGCCACCAACGTGGGCGTCACCTGGACCAGGGAGGACCCGGCCACCGGCTATCACGCCGAGTATCTGGGGTCGGCCTCGCTGGCTTACGAGTGGACAAGCAAGCTCTCCACATATTACGAGGTGGCCGGCCGCTTCCACACCGAGGACCCGCGCGGCGATGTCGTCGTCTTGAGCACCGGCGTCACCTATCAGCTGGGCAAGAACGTGCAGCTCGATGCCGGCGTGGTGTTCGGCGTCACCCCCGCCGCTGACCGCATCAATCCGTTCACCGGCCTGTCGGTGCGATTCTAGCCGCACCCCCATCGCGGCCGCGGCGTGCCTTGGGCGATGGGAGCGGACCGCGAGCAGCGCCGATCGGGTGATGGTGCGGTTGGACGCGGCAAATCAATGGCGTCCGAAGGCCTTCTGCAGCTCAGCCTTGGCGCGCTCCAGGACTTGAAGACGCGCCGCGGGCAGGTTCTTGCCGGCACGGTTGATGTAGAAGTTCAGCATGGACATGGCCGACTGGAAGGGGCCGGCCTTGCGCCGCCGGCTCTGCTCGACCGAGCGCTTGAGCGACTGGGCGACGGCCCTGGGGCTGTTCTTCTTGAAGACGCCGGGCTCCAGGTCGAGCGCATTGCTGCCGCGCGTGACCTCCGCCGACCACATCTGCGGCGAGCGCTTCGCCGGCGCCCCAGCCGCCTTGGCGCTCGGCCGCGTCGGCTTGGCACGCCGGCCTTGCGTGCGAGGGCTGCGACCTTGCTTGCCCGAAAGGGTCCGCGTCGGCTTGCTGGCTTTGATCATAACGGACGCCTCCAAGTGAGGTTACAAAGTTGGCGTCAAGTGACGTTCTCGCCGCGCCCCTGAAGATAAGCGCCCCCGCCTCCGCGGCTTTGCGTCAAATGCCTGTCGCGCTTTCGAAGTTCCTGGGCGGAGGCAATCGGCCCATCGGCAGCTGTGCCCCCACCCCGCAACGGCGAAGCATCCCATCATTCATTCCGCGCCCCGGGCCTTGTCCAAACTCCAGCCGCCGCCGCCAGCCGAAGCGAGGTAGAGGAAGACGAACGAGTAGAGCGCCGCCAGCTCGCCCCCATTGAGGATCGGGAAGAAGCCGCGCGGCGCGTGGGCATAGAAGTAAGCCACAGCACACATGCCCGACAGGATGAATGCCACCGGCCGCGTGAACAGGCCCAGGATCATAAGCACGCCGCCGATCAGCTCCAGCACGCCGGCCGCGCCGCCCATGGTGGTGGGCGAGGCGTTGTTCATCGGCCCCACTGGAATGCCCAGATACTTGCCTGTGCCGTGCTGCAGGAGCAGCAGCCCCGCCATGATGCGCAGCACGGATAGGAGTTGTGACGAGAAGGGTTTGAGAAAGCCCATAGGGTGCTTGCCTTGTTTCACGGAGCCACACGGCTTCTGCCGCCGATCGTTACGGCATGGCCTCGAGCCAGGCAATGGCGCCCTTTGGCGTAGCTCTCCCCCAAAGTGGGGATATGGGCTCGGATGGAAGCTTCCCACCTCAAACCGCGGCACGGGGCCACCGATGCAAAGCATGCGACGCCGGCACCTTCGCGGGTCCCCGACGAACCGGCACGACGACCGACACGACGACCGACTCGGGGACCTACCCCGCCGCGCCCGACC
>JAFMSC010000069.1:0-6327 GCA_017353825.1 Hyphomicrobiaceae bacterium
GATGGCCAGCTCGATGGCGCCGGCGCCGATGGGCACGTAGCCGAGCTGGTAGGCATAGCCCAAGAGGAAGATGTTGGCAGGGATGGAGTTGCCGAACAGCTTCACGGCCGCGGTATGGGCGTCGAAGTGGTGCACGGGCCCCTTGCCGGCGCGCTCGGCGATGGCGTGGCGCAGCGCCGGTCCCGGCACCTTGATTTTGTGATCGAGCGCGAACTGGGCAGTGTGCATCTCGTAGTTGGAGTAGACGACCGCCGTGTGGTCGGGCTTGATGGTCGCCAGCACCGCGTTGGAGGCCGTCACCACCAGGTCGCAGCCGAGCAGCAGGTCTGCTCCCGCCACGCCAGCACGGATGGCATGAATCTGATCTTTGTCGCGCGCCACACGCATGTGGCAGGTCACTGCGCCACCCTTCTGGGCGAGGCCGGTCATGTCGATGGCGCCGAAGCCTTTGCCTTCCAGGTGTGCGGCCTGGCCCAGCACGGCGGAGACCGTCACCACGCCTGTGCCGCCGACGCCGGCGATCAGCATGGTGTAGGGGTGGTCGAGTGCCGGCAGCTTCGGCTCAGGCAAATTCGCCAGCATGGCCGTCAGGCCGCTGTCGCCGCACACGGCCGCGCGAGACTTGCGCATCTTGGCGCCGTGTACGGTGACGAAGCTCGGGCAGAAGCCCTCAAGGCACGAGAAATCCTTGTTGCAGGCGGACTGGTCGATGGCGCGCTTGGTGCCAAGCTCCGTCTCCAACGGCATCACCGCGACGCAGTTCGACTTCACGCCGCAGTCGCCGCAGCCCTCGCACACGGCGGGATTGATGAACACACGCCTGTCGGGGTCGGGGAAAGTCCCGCGCTTCCGGCGGCGGCGCTTCTCGGCCGCGCAAGTCTGGTCGTAGATCAGCACCGACACCCCCTCGACCTGCCGCAGCGCCTCCTGAACGCTCTCGAGGTCGCGGCGGTGATGGACGGGGACGCCGCGAGGAATAAAACCCGCCGGATACTTGTGCGGCTCGTCGGTGACGACCACCACTGTCTCGATGCCCTCGGCCTCAACCTGCCGGGCGATCATCCCTACGGTGAGGCCGCCGTCGAGAGACTGCCCGCCGGTCATGGCCACGGCGTCGTTGTAGAGGATCTTGAACGTGATGTTCACCCCCGCAGCGCGGGCGGCGCGGATCGCAAGGCTTCCGGAGTGGATGTAGGTGCCGTCGCCGAGGTTCTGGAAAACGTGCCCCGTCTTGGAGAACGGCGCCTCGCCAATCCAGTTGGAGCCCTCCCCGCCCATCTGAGTGAACCCCTCGGTGTTGCGGTCCATCCAGTGCGCCATGTAATGGCACCCGATGCCGGCGTAGGCACGCGAGCCCTTGGGCACCACAGTGGAGCTGTTGTGCGGACAGCCGGGGCAGAAGTAAGGGATGCGGGTTGCCGCCTCTACCGCCTCCGGGCGGTTGCCCTTGATGCACTTCAACGCCGCGATCCTATCCTTGATCTCGTCGCCGGCGCCGTAGCGGATCAGTCGCTCGCCGATCTTGATGGCGATGTCGGAAGGATCGAGGGCGTACTTGGCCGGGAACAGCCACTCGTCGTTCTCGTCCTTCTTGCCGAGCACACGCGGCCGGTCAGGCAGGTCGTAGAGCTGCTCCTTCACCTGGGTCTCGATGAGCGATCGCTTCTCCTCCACCACCAGGATGAGGCCGAGCCCTTGGGCGAAGTTAAGGAGCCCCTGTGGCTCCAGCGGCCACGGCATACCGACCTTGTAGAGGCGCAGGCCCAACCGGTTCGCCGCCACCTCGTCTAGCCCCAACTCGTCCATGGCTGCGCGCACGTCGAGGTAGCTCTTGCCTGTGGTGATGATACCCACTCTGGGCGCCGGCCCGCCGCTCGTCACGATGCGGTCGAAGCCGTTGGCGCGGGCGAAAGCGAGGATTGCCGCGCGCTTGTAGTCGTGCAGCCGCGCCTCCTTGGGCAGCGCCTGGTCTCCGAGGCGGATGTTGAGCCCGCCTGGCGGGGGCGTGAAATCCTCGGGGATCTTGATCTGGATGCGGTCGATGCGGCCGTCGACGGTTGCGGTGGCCTCGATGTTGTCCTTGACGCATTTGAGTCCGACCCAGACACCGGCATAGCGCGACAGGCCAAAGCCGAGGATGCCGTAGTCGAGGATCTCCTGCACACCGGCCGGGTTCAGGATCGGGATCATGTAGTCGACGAAGGCGAACTCCGACTGGTGCGCGCTGGTCGAGCTCTCGCAGGTGTGGTCGTCGCCCATCAGCGCGAGTACGCCGCCGTGCTTGGAGGTGCCCGCGTGGTTGGCATGCCGGAACACGTCGCCGGTGCGGTCCACGCCGGGGCCCTTGCCGTACCAGACGCCGAACACCCCGTCGTACCTGCCCTCGCCGCGCAGCTCGGCCTGCTGTGAGCCCCACAGGGCGGTGGCGGCGAGGTCCTCGTTGAGGCCCGGCTGGAACTTGACGTGGTTGGGTTCCAGCACACCCCTGGCGCGCAACATCGCCGCCTCCAGGGTGGCGATGGGCGAGCCGCGGTAGCCGGTGACGTAGCCCGCCGTGTTGAGCCCCGAAATCACGTCGCGGGCGCGCTGTGTGAGCATCAGGCGGACGATGGCCTGGGTGCCCGTCAGCAACTGACGGGTCTCGTCGAGAGCGTACTTGTCCTCGAGGCTGGCGGCGTGCTTGGGCATGCTTATCCCGGCGTTTCCAAATCCGGGCGAGGTCAGACCCCTCGCCTTAAGGCTTTCATTTGTACGCAGCGCTAACGCGAGGGGAGGGTCTGACCCCATCCCCGCTGCAGGTTTACCAAACGTCGTACGAGCGCGCGTCGCTGGCAAGGGGTGAGGCGAATTCGGAAATCGCCATCAGTGAGCCGCTCGTTGCGACGGCGCGCGGCGCATCTTCCATGGTCTTGTCGCGCAACAAAATTTCGCGACGTTTCAGGTCCTTCGGCCGGCATGCGGCACCTAGTGGACGGCTATGCACTGGTGACGCAGGCTGGCGTCTCGGAGGACGCAAAGCGAGACGTTCGGGCGAAGCCCTTCCCAACCCCTGCCTGTCGGGTCCTACGACACCTCGGAGAGCAGCGAGAGCTGGCCGGCGTGGGCGGGGCCGTTCTGGTCGGTGAGACTCGTCGGGTAGTCGCCCGTGAAACAGTGGTCGGTGAACTGCGGATTGCGTTCTTCGCGCCGGTCGTAGCCCAGCGCGCGATATACGCCGTCCACTGACAGGAAGGCGAGCGAGGTGGCGCCGATAAACCGGCACATCTCCTCCACACCCATGTTGGCGGCCAAGAGCTCGGTGGTGCGTGGCGTGTCGATGCCGTAGAAGTCCGGATGTGTGATAGGCGGGCACGCCACGCGGAAGTGCACCTCGCGCGCGCCGGCTTCGAACATCATCTGCACGATCTTCTTCGACGTGGTGCCGCGCACCACACTGTCGTCGATCAGCACGATGCGGTTGCCGCGCACGGCGGCGGCGTTGGCGGAGTGCTTGAGCTTGACCCCCAGCTGGCGGATGCGCTGCTCGGGCTCGATGAAGGTACGGCCCACGTAGTGGTTGCGGATGATGCCCAGTTCGAAGGGCAATCCGCTCTCCTGGGAATAGCCGATGGCCGCGGGCACGCCGGAGTCAGGGATCGGGATTGCCACGTCGGCCGCGGCCGGCGTCTCGCGCGCCAGCTCCACACCCATCTGCTTGCGCATGACATAGACGTTGCGCCCGCCGACGATGGAATCGGGGCGGGCGAAATAGATGTACTCGAAGATGCAGGGCCGCGCCGGACGCCGGGGGAATGGGCGGTGGCTTTCGATGCCGTCCTTGGTGATGACCACGATCTCGCCGTTCTCGACCTCCCGCACGAACTCGGCGCCGACAATGTCGAGCGCGCAGGTCTCTGAGGTCAGCACGTAAGAGGGACCGAGCTTACCCAGCACCAGCGGGCGGATACCGATGGGGTCGCGTGCGCCGATCAGCATGTCGTTGGTGAGGCAGACAAGGGCGTAGGCGCCCTCGATTTGCAGGAGCGCATCGACGAAGCGCTCCACGATCAACCGCCGGCGTGAGCGAGAGATGAGGTGAAGCATCACCTCAGTGTCGGAGGTGGATTGGCAGATGGCGCCCGAGGAGACGAGCTCGCGACGCAGGCTGAGGGCGTTGGTGAGGTTGCCGTTGTGGGCGACAGCGAAGCCGCCGCTGTCGAGGTCGGCGAACAGCGGCTGCACGTTGCGCAGGACAGTGTCGCCGGTGGTGGAGTAGCGGTTGTGGCCGAGCGCGATGTGGCCCTTGAGCCGGCCGATCACCTCGGCCTTGTTGAAGTTGTCGCCGACCAGGCCCAGGCGCCGCTCGGAATGAAAATGAGTGCCGTCGAAGGTGACGATGCCGGCCGCCTCCTGGCCACGGTGCTGCAGGGCGTGCAGTCCCAGCGCCGTCAGCGCCGCTGCATCATCATGGCCGAAGATGCCGAAGACGCCACACTCCTCGCGCAGGCGGTCGCCATGGTCCTCGCACAGATACGGCGCGCCGGGCGCCGGCATATATCCGGCATCCCGAGCTCTATCGCGTCCGACGGCAAGCATCGTGCGGGCCTCGCGAGCGCGACCTGCCAAACCTACCCCGCCATCGCGCTTTGGCACCCCCGCATATAGGGTAAGTCGAGGGTGTTTGCCACCAACCTTATGGTCAGGGGAGGTTTGTGAACAGGCAGCGGCCAAGCCCGTGCCACTTCAGCCCGAGGAGGTTCCGCGCTGTGCGATGCGGTCGAGGAAGCCGAACAGCGTGCTGCCCGTGCGCTGAATGAGGGGGCCCGACCGCGCCGATTCGACCCAGGGAAGCTCGCCCGGCTGGCAGCCCTGAATGAGCGCCTGCGGCGCTCCGCCCTTACACACGAACGAGGCGAAGAACATGTAGGGGATCACCACCAAGATGAAGCCGCGGACCACGCCGAAGGCGAGGCCCAGTACGCGATCGATGGCACCGATGCGGCTGTCGAGCACGCTGTCGGAGATGTGCGAAGTGATGAGGTGAACAATGATCAGAACCACCAGGAAGAGGGCGCTGCCGATGACCACCCTGGCGATGATGAGGTGTACCTGCTGGGGCTGGTCGGCCAGCGCCTTGGCAAGCTCGGCGGCCCAGCCTGGTTGGTAGAGCGTGATGTAGAACGCCGCCGCCGCGGCCGCCCCCCAGGAGATGATCGAGAGGAACTCGCGGGTAAAGCCGCGATACATCGCCACCAGCCCCGAGATGGCCACCACGACGACCAGGGCGGCATCGAGATAGGAAATGCCTGCGATCATGAGTTCCGTGCCCCAACGCGAACGACGACGCCGATCGGATCTTGCCTATGTCCTCGTGACAGCCGGTTAACAGTGTCCGCCGCACGCTGTGGCAATGCGGGGCATCCTCGTGCCGCCATGCTACAGTCCCAGCGCTTCGGCCAGGCCCTTGACATGGGCGAGGCGGGCGAGCTCCAGCCTTGAGGTCTCATCCGCGTCGCCGGCCGCCGGCATGACAGCGCGTTTGAAGCCCAGTTTGGTGGCTTCCTTGAGGCGCGACATCATGTGGCCAGCCGCCCGAACGGCCCCCGAAAGGCTGATCTCCCCGAAGTAGACATCGTGAGGCCCTAGCGCAAGATTGGAAACGGAGGAGAGCAGCGCTGCTGCTGCGGCGAGATCGGCGGCCGGCTCGGCAATACGCAGGCCGCCCGCGACGTTGAGATATACGTCATGCTGGGCGAAGCTCACCCCGCAGCGCGCGTCGAGCACGGCGAGCAGCATCGCCAAGCGGTTGGCATCCCAGCCCACGACGGCGCGGCGCGGTGTGCCGAGCCCGGAAGGCACAACCAGAGCCTGCAGCTCGACCAGGATCGGCCGCGTTCCCTCCATTCCGGCGAACACGGCCGAACCCGGCGTGGAGGCGAGCCGCTCGCCGAGGAACAGCTCCGACGGGTTGGCGACCTCGCGCAGGCCTGAGGCCGCCATCTCGAACACACCGATCTCGTCGGTGGCGCCGAAGCGGTTCTTGGCGGCGCGCAGGATACGGAAGGAATGCCCGCGGTCGCCCTCGAAATAGAGCACGGTGTCGACCATGTGCTCGATCACCTTGGGGCCTGCGATCTGACCGTCCTTGGTGACGTGGCCGACCAGCAGGAGCGCCGACCCGTGCGCCTTGGCAAAGCGCACCAGCGCCTGCGTGGCCGCGCGCACTTGGCTCACCATGCCGGCAGCGGCGTCGATGCCCTCCGCCCACAGCGTCTGGATCGAGTCGATGATGACCAGCTGCGGCGCGCCGCCCTCCTTCAGCGTGGCCAGGATGTTGGACAGGCTGGT
>JAFMSC010000069.1:6337-12927 GCA_017353825.1 Hyphomicrobiaceae bacterium
CAGGCTGGTCTCGCTCGCAAGCTCCACGGGAGCTTGCGCCAGGCCGAGCCGCTCGGCCCGTAGGCGGACCTGGCTCGCCGCCTCCTCGCCCGTGAAGTAGGCCGCGCGCTGGCCGGTCATCGCGAATGCCGCCGCCACTTGCAGCAGCAGCGTGGACTTGCCGATCCCAGGCTCACCGCCGATGATGAGCGCCGATCCGGGCACGATGCCGCCGCCGGTGACACGGTCGAGCTCGGGAAGGCCCGTGGGCATGCGCTGGAAGCGGTCGGCCGGCGCCTCGGCCAGGCTCTGAAGCGCCACCGCGCGGCCCTTGGAGGCCTTACCCAGGCGCGGGCCGGGCGGCTGCGCCACCTCGACCTCTTCGACGAGCGTGTTCCACTCGCCGCAGGACGCGCACTTGCCCGTCCAGCGGGGAGAGGTCGCCCCGCAGCTCTGGCACACGTAGCCCGCGCGGGCGAGCTTAGCCATGGCGGTCATGCTCCCTCGTAGACGCGCAGCACCCGCGGCCCCAGGCGCGACAATAGCTCGTAGCCGATGGTGCCGGCCCTGTCCGTGAGGTCGTCCACGGTGACACGCTGGCCCATCACCTCCACCCAGCCGCCGCGCCGCGTCAGCTCCGCGGGCACGTCGGTCACGTCCACGGTGATGAAGTCCATGGACACGCGACCCACGATCGGCACCGGATAGTCGCCGATGTAGCCCACCGGCCCCGCCTTTCCGGTGGCGACGCTCAAGGCGCGCAGGAAGCCGTCGGCGTAGCCGCAGGCGATCGTGGCGATGCGCGAGGGCCGCTGTACCTTGAAGATGGCGCCGTAGCCGATGGTCTCGCCCGGCAGCACCTCGCGCACCTGCAGGATCTTGGCGGTGAGCCGCACCACGCTGCGCATGGGATTGGGCTTGTCTTCGTGCGCGCGCCCGCCGTAGAGGGCGATCCCCGGCCGCACCACGTCGAAGTGATAGGACGGCCCCAGGAAGGTGCCGCCCGAGTTGGAGAGGCTCGCCGGTGCCGGCGGCAGCAGGGCGCGCAGCGCGTTGAAGCGGTCGCGCTGGCGTCTGTTCATGGGATTGGGGGGCTCGTCGGCGCAGGCTAGGTGGCTCATGACGAGCGTCAGATCGAAGGTCGACAGCAAGTCCGGCTCGGCCACCAGCCGATGCAACTCGGACTGAGGCATGCCCAGCCGGTTCATGCCGGTGTCGATGTGGAGGGCGGCCGGCAGCGGTCGGCCGCGCGTGCGGCTCAAGGCAGCCCATTCGCGCACCTCGGCCAGGCTCGACAGCACAGGGCGTAAGTCGAACCCGGTGTAGTGCGCCTCGGCGCCCGGCAGAAGCCCGTCCAGCACGTAGATGGTGGCGCCCGGCTGCACTTCGCGCGCCGCGCGCCCTTCCTCGATGGTGGCCACGAAGAAGGTCTTGCACCCCTCGTTGGTCAGCGCCCGCGCCACCTGCGCCAGCCCGAGCCCATAGGCGTCGGCCTTGAGCACTCCTGCGCATTCCGCGCGCCCCGATACCTCGTTGAGGCGCGCCCAGTTGGCGCGCATGGCGGCAAGATCCACCGTGAGGACAGCGCGCGCGGAGAGCGGGATCGGGGCTCGACCCAGTGGTGTCTGCGTGCTCGCTGTCCGTTCCGTCAATGCGACCTCGCCGGCATATATGAGTCCTGCGCCAGGTCGGAGAAGCGCGTGTATCTGCCGTCAAACTGCAGATCGATGGTGCCGACGGGGCCATGCCGCTGCTTGCCGACGATCACCTCAGCCCTGCCGCTCACCTTCTGCATCTTGTCGAGCCAAGTCTGGAACTCGGGCGTGCCCTCCGCTGGCTTTGTACGCTCAACATAATACTCCTCGCGGAAGACGAACATCACCACGTCCGCATCTTGCTCAATGGAGCCCGACTCGCGCAGGTCCGCGAGCTGCGGGCGCTTGTCGTCGCGGTTTTCGACCGCGCGCGACAGCTGCGAGAGGGCGATGATCGGCACGTTGAGTTCCTTAGCCAGCGCTTTGAGGCTGGTGGTGATCTCCGACACTTCCTGCACGCGACCCTCCGAAGCGCGCCGGAACGAGCCGCTCAGGAGCTGCAGGTAGTCGACAATGATGAGGCCCAGGTGCTGCTGGCGCTTGAGACGGCGCGCACGGGCCGCCAATTGGGCTACGGAGAGGCCACCGGTCTGATCGATGAACAGCGGCAACGTGGCCATGTTCTCGCTGGCCTCAACGAGCCTCTTGAACTCAGCCTCGTCGATCAGGCCGCGCCGGATCTTCTCCGAGGGGATTTCAGCCTGCTCGGAGAGGATGCGCGTGGCGAGCTGCTCCGCCGACATCTCCAGCGAGAACAGCCCGACCACCGCCCCAGAGTGGGAGGGATCGTCGGGGCTCAGATCCGGCCGCTCCTTGCGCGAGCGCACGCGCGCCTTGGCCACGTTGCAGGCGATATTGGTAGCGAGCGAGGATTTGCCCATGGACGGGCGGCCGGCCAGGATGATGAGGTCCGACGGCTGCAGCCCGCCGAGCTTGCCGTCGAGCGCCCGCAGGCCGGTCGCGATGCCGGACAGGCCGCCATCGCGCTGGTAGGCGTTGTTGGCCATCTCGATCGCCGCCGTTAGTGCGGTCGAGAACGCCGCGAAGCCCTGCCCGTACTTGCCGGTCTCGGCGAGCGAGAAGAGGCGCATCTCCGCCTCCTCGATCTGCTCCTTGGGCGGGAAGTCGACCGGGCTGTGGTAGGCCGCGTTCACCATGTCCTCGCCGATCAGAATCAGCTGCCGCCGGGTGGCGAGGTCGTAGATGGTGCGGCCGTAGTCGCGCACGTTGATGATGGTGGTAGCGTTGGCCGCGAGCTGCCCCAGGTAGGCCGGTACGCTGAGCCCCGAACCGATCGGTTCGGCGTTCTCGAAGAACGACTTGAGCGTGATGGGTGTCGCCTGCTTGCCGGCGGCGATCAGCTTGCCCGCAGTCTCATAGATCTGTTGATGCAGCGGATCGAAGAAATGGTGCGGCTCGAGGAAGCCCTGGATCCGGTCGTGCGCCTCGTTGTTGACGAGGATGGCGCCGAGCAACGCCTGCTCGGCTTCCAGGTTGTTGGGGGCCGTCCGGAACGGCAGGGCGTCGGGCGAGGGGGCGGCCTCGCGGCTGGCCTCGGCAGTGTTCTGGGGCATCGGGCGTGCGGTGATCGGCATGAGCGCAGGCATTGGCCGATTCCGCTCCCGCTTGCCATCCCCCGCAGGTGGAATCGCAGGGGTGGGGTGGTGTCATCACCACAATGCACACGGGCGCATATGCACGGCAGAACGCGCGCGCGAGAGGCTTAGTCTACGGCCTCACGCGCCAGCCGCGCGCGTGCCGCTCGCTGGGCCTTCGGATTGCAGGCGACGCTCCTCGGCCAGCATGTACCCGCGCGTGATCGGGAGTGTGTCGACCTTCTTGGCCAGTTGCAGTTGAAAGACTGTCAGCCCGCTGTGGCGGAAGCCTGCCTCGCACGCTTGCAGATAGAACCCCCACATGCGACAGAAGCGCTCGTCGTAGATGGCCGGGTTAAGCCCACGCACGCGCTCGCGGTTGGACTGGAACCGCTGGTTCCACTCGTGCAGGGTGGCGGCGTAGTGCAGGCGCAGGTTCTCGAAGTCGGTGAGCCAGAGGTCTTCCTTTTCGATCACTGGGGCGAGTTGCGACAGGCTCGGCAGATAGGCGCCGGGGAAGATGTTCTGCCGTATCCAGACATTGATCGGCGACGGCGGCTGAGAGCGCCCGATGGTGTGCAGCAGGGCCACCCCGTCCTCGGCCAGAAGCGAATTGACGCGCGCGAAGAACTGGCGGTAGTGCGGCCGGCCGACGTGTTCGAACATGCCGACCGAGACAATGCGGTCGAACACGCCGCGGATGCGCCGGTAGTCCTCCAGCTGGAAGTCCACCAGCCGCTGCAGGCCCTGCTTGGCAGCGCGCTCGCGGGCGATCTTGAGTTGCTCGGTGCTGAGGGTGATGCCGGTGACGTTGACGCCGTAGTTGCGGGCGAGGAACAGCGCCATCCCGCCGAAGCCGCAGCCGATGTCGAGCACGCGCTGGCCGGGCTGGATGTCGAGCTTGGCGGCGATGTGGCGCTTCTTGGCCTCTTGGGCTTCCTCCAGCGACACACCCTCGCTCGCGAAATAGGCGCAGGAGTACTGCATGTCCTCGTCGAGGAAGCAGCTGTAGAAGTCGGCGGGGTGGTCGTAGTGGTGGTGCACATTACGCCGCGCGCGGCGCGGCAGGTTAATGACGGCCGCGAAGCGTGCCATCTCCTCCAGCCGCCGCTTGATATCTCCGGCGCGCCCCTTGGCACTCAGGTCCTCGTTGATGAGCAGGAGCTTGAGGAAATCCGACAGCTGGCCTTCCTCGATGGTGAGCGTCCCGTCAACGTAGGCACGCCCCACGTGGAGGGTGGGGTGCAATACAAGCCGGCGGTACAGTGCCGGATTGTGCAGGCGCACCGTGACACTCGGATGCGTGCCGGCAACGCCAAAATCGTGGCGCCGTCCGGTGTGATCAATCACACCGAGGCTGCCGCGCCGAACGAAGCGGCGAAGGAGAAAGCGCAGCGCATGCACGGGCCCTGCTCCACCGGTAAACGGCCGCATGTTAGCGCGGCTTTCATTGTCCGTTCAACCCATTGTGGCCAAGCCAGCGCAAGGGGAGCAAGCACTCGGGCAGCCTGGCTGCGTTGCGCCCTCGCGCTACGTGGCGGAGGGTTCCGACGGTGGTACGTTGTCCTCGCCCTGGCGGGCCTGCACCTCGTCCTCGAACACCGTCTCGGGGTTGTAGGTCTGCAGCTCCACGCCCTCTTCCCTGATGACGGTCACATCCTCGCCGCGGGCCTGGCGCTCGGCCTCGTCCTGGGTGCGCGCGACGTTGAGGCTGATGCCGACGATCACCTCCGGATGCAGCGCAATGCGTGTGGTGTGGAGGCCGAGCGTCTTGATGGGCTTGTCGAGAACAACCTGGCGCCGGTCGATTGTGAAGCCGCCTGCGGCGACGACCTCGACGATATCGCGCGTCGTCACGGAGCCGTAGAGCTGACCGGTGTCGCCGGCCTGGCGGATGGCGATGAAGCTCTGGCCCTCGAGCTTTGCCGCCACCGCCTCAGCCTCCTTCTTCAGTTCGAGGTTGCGGGCCTCCAGCTGCCCCCGGTTCGATTCAAAGCGCTTGATGTTGTCCTCGGTGGCGCGCAGCGCCTTCTTCTGCGGGAGCAGGAAGTTGCGGGCGTAGCCGTCCTTGACAGTGACGACATCGCCCATC
Organism: Hyphomicrobiaceae bacterium; assembly: GCA_017353825.1. Taxonomy (GTDB): domain Bacteria; phylum Pseudomonadota; class Alphaproteobacteria; order Rhizobiales; family Hyphomicrobiaceae; genus AWTP1-13. The sequence goes on from JAFMSC010000069.1 coordinate 11,599, forward strand.
TGGCCGAGGCGCCCGATGCGCTCCAGAAGGATGACCTGCATGGGGAGTTACTCCGTTGTCTGCGAGAGGTTGGTCTCAGGTTGGTGGCGACTGCGGGGCGCCCAGGCGCTGCTTGAGTTTGAGAACCGGCTCGATCAGCCCGGCGAGGATCACGAGGATGGCAGCGTAGGGCGTGAACACCGGCACCAGCAGGCCCGTATAGACAACCCACAAGAGCCAGCGCGCACCGCGGCGCGCCAGGAAGTGCACGAGCGCCAGGCCGGCGAGGAGCTGGGCGAACAACAGCCCGCCCGTGAACCCCGCGCCGGCGATGCCGAGCACACCCGGCGCAAGCCCGGCGAAGAGGGCGCCGGCAAGCAGCAGTGGGAACCTCGCTGGATAGGCGAGCGCTGGCACGTCGGGCCAGGGTCGAGCCAGGCGGCCGGAGACGGCGGCGATGCGGCCGGCAAGGTAGAGGTTGGCAACCATGATGAGCAGCCAATCGACGGCGATGGCGCTGGGCGCAAGGGTAACGAAGAGGTCGGCAAAGTCCTCGATCTGCTGCTCATCGGGGCCTTTGCCGGGTTCGCTGAAGGCGGCCCTGATCTGGTCGATGATGCGGGGCCGCAGCGCCTCGTAGCTGCCGCCGATCAGCGGCAGCGCAAGCACCGGCAGGGCGCCGGCATAGAGCGACAGGATGGCGAGCAGGCGCCCAAGCGGATACCATTCCCGCGTGCCAAGGTCGGCGGGCGACGGCCGGCTGAGATGAGCGAGATAGGCCACCAGCACCGCCGGCATGCCGACGGCAAACAGGTAGCCCGCCCCTTTTAACGGGGCGCCAACAATGGTGACCGCGAGTGTGCCTGCGAGAGCCCCGGCCACGGTCGCAGGCCAGCCCCAGCCGAGGCCCGCCAGCAGCGGCGGCAACGGCGTCAGGAAGTAGAGGAGGTGCCCCAGGATAGGGCCGCCGCGGCCGGCCGAGATGAACGCCAGCGCGGAAACGAGGCCGGAGCCGAAGCCGATGAGGAGACCTTGTCGCATGTCTCTAGCTGTCCCGCCGTGGCGGTTAGAGACGGCTTGCCGTCCCAACCCTTCGACATCACCACCAATGTCAGCCCGGGCTTGCGGCTCTGCGGGCCCAAGGCTCGCCGCCTACTCGACCATGTACGGCAGCAGCCCCAGGAAGCGGGCGCGCTTGATGGCGCGCGCCAACTCGCGCTGTTTGCTGGCCGACACGGCCGTGATGCGGCTCGGCACGATCTTACCGCGCTCGGACATATAGCGCCCGAGCAGGCGAGCGTCTTTATAGTCGATCTTGGGCGCGTTCTCTCCGGAGAATGGGCAAGTCTT
>JAFMSC010000378.1 GCA_017353825.1 Hyphomicrobiaceae bacterium
GCAGGTTGATGCCGCGCTGGGCCGCCAGCAGCGGATTCTGGCCGGCGGCGCGCATGCGCAGGCCCCAGCGGCCGAAGCGCAGGAAGGCGAACAGGGCGCCGTAGATGAGCGCCGTCGCCGCCACCAGCATTGCTGCGCACAGGGAGATGCGGGCGCCGCCGGGGAGGGAAACCGCGAAGTTGGCAATCTGGAGCTGCTGTGCTGGGTACTGCTGCTGAGCTGACCACACGAGCACCATCGCGCCGCGCAGCAGGATGCCGAGCGCCACCGTGGTGAGCACCGCGGCGAGCACGATCTCGCCTGTCATCTTGCGCATCAGGAACCGATAGACGAGCCCGCCGACCAGCAGGCTGAGGGCCGCGGCCACCGCGATGGCGACGAGCCAATGAGAGCTCACCAGCGCCGCCGTGGTTATGAGCAGATAGGCGCCGAGCATCATCAGCTCGCCGTGCGCCAGATTCAGCACCCGGCTCACGCGGTAGATGAGCACGTAGCCGCAGGCGATCAGCGCGTAGATAGCGGCCAGCACCACGATGTTGACGGCGAGTTGCATGGCGGAATATCGGCTGGGTGACGCGAAGCGCAGACCCAACACTTTTGTAAAAACTGCCCCGGGACGCCGTTCGCTGACGCGCGACCCAACTACTTCACGTCAAGCGCCACCCAGTCCTTTGCGCGCACGATGGCGCCCTTGGCGTTATCCCAACGGTACACGCGGTAGTACTGGCGCGTGCGGAAGTGGTTGTCCTTGGTCCACTCGATGGGACCGCCACGCAGGCCCTTGGTATCCACCTTGAGATTGGACATGGCCGCGGCCAGCTTTTCGGGTGTCGCCGGCCAGCCCGCCGCTTTCAGCGCGGCCTCGATCACCATACCGGCGATCCAGCCCTCGGCCAGCTGCTCTGGCGGATAGGCAACGCCGGCCTTCTTGGCCGCCTCGGCGATCTCCCTATGGATCGGCAGGCCGTCCTGGAACAAGGCGTTGGCGCCGACGACGTAGAACTTGGCGTCCTTGAGGCGCGCCAGCTCGCCCTCGGCCTCCAGATGCGACCAGGCGATATAGTCGCCCTCCCACCCGAGCCGGCGCAGGGCCTCCAGCGTGCGCACCTGCGTCACCCACGGGGCCCAGGAAAACACCCAGTTGGCGCCCGCGTCCTTGAGCTTGGTGGCAAACGGGGTGTAGTCGGGCGTCGGCGGCGGGATCACCTCCTTGTCGACCACGGTTATGCCCAGGCCCGGGGCCTGCACCTCAGCGAAGTCCATCTCGCCGCGCGACAGCGGGATGGCCATGGCCGAGAAGCCGATCTTCACCGGCTCGTTCGCGGTCTCCTTGATGAAGGCCAGCGTGGCGCGGCTGTCATAGGTGGAGGCGAAGGCTGTTGTGCAGAACTGCAACGGACTGGCCGGCGGATAGACGTCCTTGGGGCACACAGAGGCGGCAAACAGCAGCGGCACGCCGGCGCGCTTGGTCTCGGCCACCACCGGCGCGTAGGTGGAGGACAGGCTGGCGTTGATGAACAGGATCACATGGTCCTGCGTAAGAAGCTTCTTCGCGTTGGCGGTGGCCCTTCCTGGCTCGGCGGAGTCATCCTGCAGGATCAGGTTGACCTTCTTGCCGCCGATGCCGCCGGCAGCGTTGAGGCGCTCCAGATAGACGCGCAAGGCCTCGATGGCGGGGGCATAGGTGCTGGCCGGCGGTCCCGTGAGCGCACCGGTGAGGCCGATGGTGTACGTCTCCTGGGCAACAGCAGGCAGCGGCAATAAGGACGCGACGGCCACTGTGGACGCGGCAAAGATGCGGGCTCTCACGGTTTCCTCCTGGGGCTTGTTTGGTTCTGGACGCTTTTAGCCGAGTACGCCGGCGGCGCTGCCGGCCAGAAGCTTCTCCTCCCTGTCGTCGTACATGTCTTCAACCAGCGCCTTGAACCGCTCGTACATGAGCTGGCGCTTGATTTTTCGCGTCGCTGTCACCGGATCGCCTTCATCCTCGGGATCCAGCGCCTTCGGCAGGATGCGGAACGCTTTGATCTGTTCGACGCGGGCGAGCTCCTCGTTGGCCTTGTCGATCTCGCCGCGGATCAGGGCTTGCACGCGTGGATTGAGGGCAAGGCTCTGGAACCCTGTGTAGGGTACGTCGTTGGCGCGCGCCCAGTCGGCCACCGTGTCAACGTCGATCTCCACGAGCGCGGTGAGGTATTTGCGGCCGTGGCCGAACACCACCACCTCCGCGACATACGGGCTCGCGCGCACGGCGCCTTCGATCAATGAGGGCGCAATGGTCTTGCCGCCCATAGTGACGAGGAAATCGCGCGCGCGGTCGACGAGACGCAGGCAGCCGCCGCGCCATTCGCCGATGTCGCCAGTCCGCATCCAGCCTTGCTCGCCGAGCACGTCCGCCGACGCCTCCGGGTCCTGCCAGTATTGCTCGAATAGGTCGAGCGAGCGCACGAGGATCTCACCGTCGTCCGCCAGCCTCACCTCCAACCCTTCCGCAGCGGTGCCCACGTCCCCTGGCCGCGGGAACGGCCCGCGCTGGCCGGAGATGATGCCGCCGGCGGTCTCGGTCTGCCCGTACATCTCGCACACGTTGACCCCCAGCATGTGCCAAACCGCCATGGTTTCGGCGGGTAAAGGCGCGCCGCCTGACACCACCAGCTCCAGCCTGTCGAAGCCGATCTTGTTGAGCACCGGCCGGAACACGGCGGCGCGCCATAGGCCCCGTGCCAGGGCCGCACCCACGCCCGCCTCGCCCTCCCAGCGGCGGCGCACCTGCCCGCGGGCGAAGGCCATGGCCCGGTCGTAGAGGAAGCGCTTAAGAGGCGATGAGCTTCCCACCTCGACGAGCACGGCGGCCGCCATCTTCTGCAGATAGCGGGGGACTGTGAACAGCACGGTGGGTGCCGTCTCGAACAGCGTCTGCGGTAGGTCCTCGGCGCTCTCGCCGATGTGCGGGACCATGGCCGTCAGCAACGGCAGTGTGACGGCGATGTCGCGCCCCAGCACATGGCAGATGGGCAGGTAGGCGACCGTGCGGTGCGGTTTCTCGGCCAGCGTGGAGTAGTGGGCCGCGACTGAGCGTGTGGCGGCGAGGTGCTTGCCATGCGTGACGAGTGCGCCCTTCGGTTGTCCCGTCGTGCCCGAAGTGTAGACGATAAACGCCGGCTGCTCGGGTCGCAGCTTGCGCACCTCACCTGCGAGCCAAGCGAGGTCCACATCGCGGGCGGCCGTGCAGAGCGCGTCGTAGGAGACGACCTTGTCGTGGCGGAAGGCGAAAAGAGCCGTGTCGTCGATGACGGCGATGCGGCGGAGCGCCGGCAGGCGGTCGATGAGGGGAAGGATGCGGTCGACGTACTCCTGGTCCTCGGCGATGAACAAGACCGCGCCGCCGTGGCGCATCTGGTACTCGACCTCCTGCGGCGAGGCCGTCGGGTAGATGCCGTAAACGATGGCGCCGAGCGCCTGGGCGGCCTGGTCGCAGACGAGCCACTCCTCGCACACGTCCGCCATGATGGCAACGCGGTCGCCCGCGCGCACGCCCTCGATGGCCAGCGCCTTGGCGGTGCGCGCCACCAGCGTGACATAGTCGCGCCACGTGCGCTCGCGGTAGACGCCGAGCCGCTTGGCACGCAACGCGACGCTGTCCGGGCTGAGCCTGGCGCGCTCCATGAGCAGGCCTGGTGAGGTCATGCGCCGCAGCTCATCGGCGGAGCGCAGCCTGGCGGGCGGGCCACTCATGGCATCGGTTCTGACTTGGGTTGGCCTCGGTGCTTGGGCGGGCTGCCGTTGCGGGCCAGGCCGTTGGCGACCAGCTGCGCGAAGATGGCGGCGATGCGGCGCGTGTCCCTGCCCCTGTCCACCTCGCGCCAGTTGATGACGGCATTGCACATGCCGAGGACGGCCAGCATGGCGAGGTGCGCATCCGCGCCCGGCCTGATGCTGCCGCTGTCGATGCCGGCCTGGATCACCTCTTCGATCATGCGCTCGATGCGGCGGCTCTTGCGCCCGACGCGCTTGCGGCTCGCGTCCGGCAGGTAGCGGCGCTCGTTGATGAACACGCGCACGTAATCCGGCATCGTCTCGAACTGCGCCAGGTGCGAAGCGATCAGGAGTTCGAGCTTCTTCAGCGGTGGCATATCCTCCCGCATCACGCGCTCGGCGGCCTCGACGAAGCCGTCGGTGCCGCGGGCGCACACCTCTTCCAGCGCGGCTTCCTTGGAGGGGAAGTAGTAGTAGAGGCTGGCCTGGCGCATGCCGAGCACGTCGGCGATCGCCTGCGTCGTGGTGCCGTGATAGCCGCGCTCGGCGAACACGCGCGCGGCGGCGCCAATGACCTCGTCGGCGCGGCGCAACACCCGGATGTTGTGCACGAGGCGTGCGCGGGGCGTATGCGTGGTCACCAGGCCGATCCCGGTTCTGCAATCGCGATTGCTCTATACGAATATAGAATCTAGATTCGATGTGTCTATCGAAAACGCCCGCACCCCGCGAGGACACCGATGGCTTCAGCCGCCGCCCGGCGCCCGCCGTTCCGGGC
>JAFMSC010000070.1 GCA_017353825.1 Hyphomicrobiaceae bacterium
GAGTGCATGCGGGGCCGGTACCGGAGGATGCTCCGCGGGGCCGAACCAAGGAGGGGATGTTGCGGTGGGACTTGAGCCGGCCGGCCGACACTAACGCCGAGGCGGTGGGATTTGGCTTTTCAAGGGTTGCTGCTCGGGCCCTCGCCTGGGCAATGATTGCCGCTGCCCTGGGACCCTCCGGCCCGGGTCTCTCAATGCGGGCTGGCGCCCAGACGCCCTCCGCCAGGTCGACCCCGCTCACGGAGGCGCAGGTCGGCGCCATCGCCGCCTATGACAAGGCCCTGCGCGACTTCAAGGCCATCCTCGCCGAGGGGCGTAGACAGATCGAGGCCCAGAGGCTGCCCGATCGCCCGGGGCAGGCGTTGTACCTGGCGAGGCTGCAGGTGATGAGCACCTACAAGGACCTCACCGATGCGATGCCGTCGCGCATCGGGCGGTCCAACAGGTTCGGCATTCCCCCGGCCTACTTCGATGCCGACATCGAGCCGCTGATCGAGGAGTACACGGCACTCTTTCGCATGATGGATGCGCCGCCGGCGGGAGCGCAGGCGTCCGCGACGCCCCTTAAGGATGTGGCGGACCTTGGCCGCGCTATTGCGCGTGCCGAGGGACTCGATGCGGCGGCGGTCGATGCGGCCGGGCGCATCAGCCTCGGCATCTTCTTCGCCGAAACGAACGGGAGGCAAAACATCGGCAACGCGCGCTCCAATACCTACAAGGGCAGCCTGCAGACGGGCGTCGAAGAGGACCGCAAAGGACGCCAGGCGTGGGCGGCGCTGCTCCCGAAGATGGCGGCCCTCGCCCCCGCGGTGGCCGCCCGCGATGCCAAGGAGACGGCGCGCGTCGGCAAGGACGACCAGCGGTTCAATCACTGGACCGCGGTACGCAACGGGCTGATGAACGCCCATGCTGGCCTATTCGTGCAGCTGCCGGCGATCATGGCGGTCCTGCCCGACCCCATCGATCAGATGAAGCTGTTCCAGCTCATCCAGATCATCCCATCGCCCACGCGCGCCGCGCTCGAATCGGGCCACCTCGAGGCCTATCGCATCTCCGACCCGAGGATCATGGGCTACCTGCGCAACAACTCCATTTTCACCTTCGGCAAGGCTGACCGGGCCAGGACCTCCGCGAGCTATCGCGAGATCCTCGACGCTATGTGGCTCTTCACCAGCAAGTTCGAGCGCGCCCTTGCCGCGTACGATGAGATCAAGCGAGGTCAGGCGGGGTAGGGCGAGCCCTCAACTCGCCGGATGAGAAGATCCCCAGAGCGCTATTCGGGCTCGCCTGGTTCATTTGTGGGCGCCATAGTGGCTGACAGCGTTGCTCCGTGCGCAGGCGCGCGTCACCGGAATGCCGCTGCGAGCCCGAACAACAGCCACATTGGTCGCGTCAGGTGCCGGCCCCAACCACGGTGGTGCTCGATGCGTACATTCCTGCTGGCTGCCGCGCTTCTGTCGGTCGCGCCCCCTGCCGGCACGGCCGGGCAGGCCCGGACCAGCTCCTGGACCAGCTCCTGGGACAGCGAACGAATGCGGCTGACGCCGCGCCCGCAGCTGCCGACCTTCGCCGATGAGCTGCACGGCAATTGTGCGGGGCTGACGGTGATGATCAAGACGCGCATCGAATGGCTGAAGTCCCTCGAACAAAAAGCCGCCGGGCAGCAATGGCCGCCTCCCACGCCCTGGGTGGCGTGGTCGAGCCGCCCGCTGGGTGGCGATATCGCCCTGCAACGCGAGCGCATTGCCCGGCTCAACGCCGCCCTTGACGCCAAAGGCTGCCAGACCGTCGATGTCAACGCGGAGATGCAACGCGCGCCTGCGGCCGGGCGAACGAGGAAGGAGTAGCGGACCTTCTCTTCTGCCGTGCGGCCCTTCAGCCGCGCTCGCGGCGCTGAGCACGAGGGCAACAGGCGGGTGGTGAGGCGGCGAGATTGCAAGGGAGGGCTCCGTAACGGCCCCGTGGCCCGGCCGTTCAGAAGGACATCGAGGCGACTTACCCATGCCACCCCCCGGCTTGCCCGTCTGGGGGGCAGAGGGCGAAATCGGTGGATTGCTGCCGCCGCTTTGTCCTATCCACCCTGCTGGCATGCCCTACGCCCTCGCCATCCTCGACCTCGACGGCACGCTAGCGGACAGCCTGCCCTGGTTCCGCGGCCATGTGAACGATGTGGCCGACCGGTTCGGGTTTCGCCGCGTGACTGAGGCGGACATCGCTGAGCTGCGCCGCGCCGGCCCGCGCGAAATCCTTGAACGCCTCAACGTGGCGCGCTGGAAGGTGCCACTGATCGCCCGCCACATGCGGCGTCTGAAGGCCGCGCACCTTGCGGAGATCCCACTGTTTCCGGGTGCGGGTGCCATGCTGCAGGCCCTTACGGCGGGCGGCTTACGGCTGGCGCTTGTCACGTCCGACACGCTAGCGAACGCACGGGCGCAGCTGGGGGCGGCCAATGCCGCCCTGTTCTCCGACTTTGCCTGCGGCGCATCGCTGTTCGGCAAGGCCGCCAAGTTCCACCGCGTCGTGCGGCGCGCCGGGGTTGCGCCGGCGCACGTCATCGCCATCGGGGATGAGGTGCGCGACATCGACGCCGCGCGCGCCGCCGGCATCGCCTGCGGTGCCGTCACCTGGGGTTACGCGACGCCCGAGACGCTGCGCGCGCTTGGCCCCGACCTGCTGTTCGAGCGCATGGAGGACGTCGCGCCCAGTCTGGTCGGGGCGCGGTGAGGCGACTGGAGCCAGGACTGAGCGCAAATACCAGATCGCGGCACCTTCGAGCCACGACCATCGTCGCATCGCTCGTCAGTTCGACTGGGGTTAGACGGGGGTTCGATTGGCGGCTTGTTGGCAGGCGCCCTTGCAAGCTAACACCGAGCAAAATGCGGGCAACGCCGGGCTGTTGGCGGCCTGGGCGGAGTCTGGGGCATCGATTTCGGGAGCGATCAAAGAAGCTCGACCTTGAAAGGAGGGCCTCACGTGGTTCACAGACGCCGCCCGAGAACTTGGCTCAGACTTGGCTCAGACCCTGGCTGAGACTTAGCTTCGCCAACAATTCTGTCGCTGCTGCAATGCATTGTAGACATGCGTTGATACCGGGTGTGACTTCACAGCCCCGGCAGGCCGCCAAATCAGACCTGATCTTGTTGATGTCCCAATGACGCCACCAATCGGCCTTAAGTTTGCCGAACGGTTGCCACTCGGCGCGCGCAGACGGGCGCCGCTTTTCCTTCTTCCGTTGTAACTGGTCACGGGAGGATCGCATGCCTGGCCGGAGCAAGAAGCCCGAGGGCAACAACAACGTCGGCGCCGGCAGCAAACCGCGGACTGAACAAATCCGTCGGCGCGTCCACGATGCCAGGCGCACGGTGGTCCCGCGCATCCATGCGGTGGGCTCAGTTACGGCTGGGCACCTCCGTGCCGGAGGTGCCGCGTTGCTAGGTGGAGTTGGCGGAGGAGTCGCGGCCGCAATGACAATAGCTCAGCGAATGTTCAACGGTCTGGCGGTGGTGACCGCCATTTTCAGGGCGAAGCTTAAGGCTGCGACGGGGTGGGTCTTTGAGCAGCTCGACGCTGCAACGCGGCCTGCCCGGGAGAGGCTCCGTGCCATAACGACGCCCGTTTGGCAGCTGCTGCGCACGGCAACGGAGTTTGTGCTGCAGACCCTCGACACCGCAACGCGGCCCGTCCGAGAGACGCTCGGCGCGGCAACGGCACCCGTCCGGCAGCGGCTCCGTACTGCCACGGATTGGCTATCGGGCTTGCTCGCGCGTCCCAACGCGATCCTCCTACCGGTTGCTGCCGGCACTATGGCGCTCGGCATTGCCGTCGGCCGCTACCGCGGCACCGGTCTCGACGGCGAAGTCATCGTGATGACCATGATCGGGGGAGTGCTGATGACGGCATTGCTCCCGATGACATTGCGCGGCTTGACCGACAGGTTTCCTCGTCTTGCAAGACTTCCGGTGCGGGTGGTACAGGCGGCCGTGGTGGTCGTGCTCGCAACCGGCGCCGCCTGGTTTGCCGGCCTTGGCACAGGCAAGGAGGTGGTTGGGCCGGCTTCCGCCGCTGCAGGCGACCTGCTCAAGCTGGGCGGAATGACGGTGAGGCTGGCCGGCATCGATGTCCCCGAGCGCGAGCAGCGGTGCGGCAAGGATAACAACAAGTGGCGGTGTGCTGATGCGGCGCAGTCCGCACTGTCGAGGGTCTTAGGTGGCCGATCGGTTCGCTGCAGGCTGTCGGGCAGCGATGAGGCCGGACGCCCGCTCGGATACTGTTCGATCGATGGCGTTGACATCAACGCTCAGCTTGTGCGTCAGGGCTACGTGTTTGCGCAAGTCGGCCTGTTCGCCCGATATGGCGCACAGGAGAGAGAGGCACGAAACGCCAAGGCTGGCATGTGGATCGGCGATGCGCAGCGACCAGAGGAGTTCCGGGCCAAGGCGTGGGAGGAGGCCAAGCGCCGAGCTCCCGACGGCTGTCCAATCAAGGGCCAGGTCACGAGCGGGGAGCGCGTGTACGTGCTGCCGGGGACACCAGCCTACGAGCGGGCGCGCGTTCTGGCGTCACGGGGCGATCGGTGGTTCTGCTCGGAGCGGGAGGCGGCATCGGCGGGCTTTAGGGCGGCCCAGCGCAGCTAGCTGCCTCGATCTATCCTCACAGTCAGTGCGCGACCGACGGCGCTTACGGAGGGGTGCACGCTTGTCAAGCGGAGCTGGCGAATGCTGACAGTACTGGGACTTGTCGTGGTTGCGGCGGGCATCCTGGCTTTTGTGTTCGGCACAAGGACAGCGCTGGGCGCGTACCTCGGGGCCTTGCTGATCATTGTCGGCACATGGCTGCAGGTCGTTGAGGCCTGGGGCAGGGTCCCCGGTCAGTGTCGGTCGTGGACGGGTGCCGTGTCCTGCACGATATCCGCTTTACAGGATGTGAGAGGGAAGCGGCGCTGAGTGGCCGCGCGTCTTGAGCCGGAGTGCCAGGCTTGCGCGCCGCCAAGCCTCCGATCTAGGGATGACCCGAAGGCTCGAACTCTCCGCTCACTTGATGATGGATCGCGCCCGCATCGATGTCCGAAAGGCGTCCGACGGGGACGGGCCCGCATGAGCGAGGAGCAGCGCCTTGTAAGCCAATCTGCTTGTAGCCAGTCTGCTTGTGAGCCAATCTGCTACGGCCGCGCGCCCGTGCATGCGAGCAGACGCGATGCAGACTGCCCGCCAGGCGCAGTGCGGGCGCCCCGGGAACAAAATGCTCAGTCAGAGGTTTTGGCGCCAGCCCGGGCACGGCGAGCCAGCCGTTCGTAGGCCTCCGCGATCTTGAGCATGATGGCTCGGGCCTGAGGATCGGTCATCTCTCCCGCGACCATGCGGGCTTCCGCGGCCAAAGCCCACCATCGAGACGGATTGTTGTCTCGGTCTGATTGCATGCTGACCGATTTCCCCCACCGCAAGACTCTCGTTTTGTGAACGCGGGCACGCTGCTTTCAGTTCCCGGTGAGCGTCGTGGAGGCCCGGCGCGTGACGGCCCGCATGGGGGCGCGGTGCCATCGCCGGCGTTCCCCTGCCGGTGCCCTGATGGTTGTGGGAAGCCTTCCTCGTTCGGAGCTATTGTCAGACAGGCAACTCGCAAGCCTTCCCGACGGGTGCGAAGTCAAGCTGAGCTGGTCTTCCGTGGTTATCCACCTTCAACAACCGCTCAGGCTTTGGATTGCCGGTTTTCTGCTCACAGCTGCTCAGACGCCAGTGGCGGCAAAAGTCAGCCGCTGCGAGGAAGGCGCCACAGAGGCGCCCGAGGAGGGAACATGGATCGGCGCATTAGAGACAAGTTGCAGGCCGCCGGCGCTTCCGATGAGTACATTATGAGCCGAATGGCGGAGGTCTCGATCCACAAGCCAACCAATGAGGAGCGCTCCAGCGGACAGCGCCGTCGGCGCCTATTCGCTGGACCCGTCGACTACATCAAGGAGAGCTTGGAGCACCTCAAAGCGGTGGCCAGGTGTTTGGAGATGGAGGAACCATCCCTCATGTCGCTTGAACATTCGATCGACATGATCATCTTGCACTGGCTCACCCATGATGACCTGCGGGTGTGGCGCGCCCCCGCCGAGGACGTAGCGGTCGGTTTGGTGACGATCTTCGCTCCACACATTTTGCGCGTGGAGCTTATTCACCTTTACGACGAGGACACTGCTCGGAAGTTTTCCTACCGCTCGCAGCTGGCGCGGAGCCCGTTGCCAGCCGCCATGAAGGACAACTTCGCCGCGGAATGGCGGCAAATGTGGGCTCCTGGCGACGAAACCGAGTTGCCGCGGGAGCGTGCACGGATGTTCGATGGATTGCCCAAGGACATCGATTTCGCCGAGGTTACCGGCAGCACCGGCATCACCGGCTCGACCGGATAGCCGCGGTCGCAGTTCAGTTCGTGTTCGTGTTCGTGTTCGTCCTCTTGCGGCCTAAGTGCGGCTCTCGCCGGTGGCGAGCACGTGCATCAATTCCCCAAAGCAGCCGAAGTTTGGACTAGCCGACGCCGCATTTCCTGCCCATCTTTCGGCGGCAATGATTTGGATGCTGGATCAATCTATTGCGTTGCCGGCTTCCAAGACGATCTTCGCGAGCGCCATGCGCTATGACTGCGGACAGCGCAACACAGAAATCGATTAGTCGAGCGGGCCGCGCTGCGAACACGTCGCGTGGAGACAGGGCGGGTTCAAGCAGGGCGGCTTCAAGCATGGCGGCGACAAGACAGGTCGGAGCCTCTTCCGAAACACGCGCACGCGAGGCCCCTACGCCGTTTTACGATCAGCTCATGGCCATGATTCACGCGACTGAGCTGGAAAACCACCGCGTGCTGCCAACCGACCGCGCGGTTGGCTCGGCTGGTGAGGGAGGCAGCATAGCTAATGATCGGCTGCGCACCCATCGCACGCGCTCCTACATAGCCGGCCTGGCCTTGGGTGCCGTGATCGGCGGTGTCATTTTTGCATGGGGCATCGGCCAGCGCCAGCCACCTGTGATCGCCCCCGACAATTTACTTGGCAGCGCCAGGACAACCGACGGGCCGGTGGAGGCACCCCTCGCCGCTGACGAGCGCGCCGCCTTGGGACCGGCCGGCGATGAGGGGAGGCAGACCACTCAGGGCGACATTGGGACAAGTCCCATAGCTGAACATTCCGAAGATGGGACGGTCGCCGTTCCCGTGGTTGAGCAGCCGACCGAGAAACCCCGCTCTGCCACGGAGACTCCCGGCTCTGCCATGGAGACTCCCGGCTCTGCCATGGACACTCCCGGCTCTGCCATGGACACTCCCGGCTCTGCCATGGACACTCAAGGGGAGCGTGCCGCAAACGATCAGACATCGGCTGAGCCCATGCCTTCCGATCCAATTGCGCCGGCCATCGATCGAGGGACCAAGCGGCAGGTGCCACAGGATGAACCGTCGCCGCCGCCGCCCGCCGGCGAGGCCGGACCAACCATCGACGGAGCCGCCGACCCTGTTGCGATCCGTTCCGCCCGGACAACCTCCGGCGTAAACATGCGTGTCGGGCCGAGCAATGGCCAAGCCGTGCTTGTGGCTATTCCTGGAGGCAGCCGCGTGCAAGTCATCAATTGCCGGCAATGGTGTGAGGTGATCTTCGCCGGGCAGCGAGGGTGGGTCTACAAGGGCTTTATCGAAATGTCACCAGTCCCGCGCCAACCTTGATCAGCCGCTTGCCGTCCCTTTACGTCATTATCTTCCCCGCCATCCTCCGACGCACTGGCAAATTCTGACGCACGCCGCCAATCTCACCGATCGGGTCTTGTTGGGGCCCTTGGATGCGACGTAGAGTAGCCGGGGTAGCGCTGCGATCCAGTCGTGACAGGTCTGGGGAGGCTGCCGGCGAGCCTGGTTGAAGTGGTTCGCCATGGGCGTGCGTTCAGTCGTTGCTACAAAACGGGGGAGTGTTGCGTCATGTCTCTTGGCACGCGGAGTGCCAATAGTGGCACACCTCAAGTTGGCACCGTCGCAAGGTTCGTCGGGGCCGCCGCTCTGCGGCGGTGCGGCTTCAGCCACCATCGCCCTGCGGCCGACCGGGGGCTCGGGCTGCAGACGGCATCGAGCAAGCACGGCGTCGAGATGCTGGCCTGGGTTTAGTGGGGCGAGCTGTGCCCGATACCAAAGGGAGGCGCCAGGCGCCGCCAAGGCCCCGCAATCCGCTTGCTGCCGTGCTCGCGTCATGCCGCGCGGCATTCATCGGCATCGGCTTGGTCAGCGGCATCATCAACGTCCTCACGCTGACGAGCTCGGTCTTCATGATGCAGGTCTACGACCGAGTGCTCGGCAGCCAGAGCGTGCCTACGCTGGTCGCCCTGTCGGGCATCGCAGTCGCGGCTTACCTCTTCCAAGGTTGGCTCGATATCCTCCGCGGGCGCGTATTGGCGCTCATCGGCGAGCGCGTTGATGCGGAAGTCGGCCCCAAGGTCCACGCCGCGGTCACCGACCTGCCGCTGCGCCGACAAGAGGCCAACCGAGAGGCGCTGCAGCCGTTCCGGCAGCTCGAAGCCGTGCGCGGCTTTCTGAGCGGGGCCGGTCCCGTCGCGCTGTTCGACATGCCGTGGATGCCGATCTACCTCCTGATTTGCTTTCTGCTCCACCCCTTGGTCGGGCTGCTGACGCTGGCCGGCGCGTTGGTCCTCGTGTGTCTCACCCTACTCACTGAGGTCAAGAGCAAGGCTCCGGCGAGCGCCGCCCTGGAGGCTCAATCGGAACGCAATGCGGCGGCGGACGCGGCCCAGCGCGGTGCCGAGGCCGTGCGCGCCATGGGCATGCTGCCGGCCCTGGCTGCACGCTGGCAGAAGGCACACGAGGGCTATCTGCTGGCGCAGCGCCGCGCGAACTACGTGGTCGGCGGTCTGTCCGCGACGGCCAAGATGCTGCGCCTCGTCCTGCAGTCGGCGCTGCTGGGGTTGGGTGGCTTCCTCGCCATCCGCGGGCAGATCTCATCGGGGTCGATCATCGCGGGGTCGATCATCGGCTCTCGTGCCCTGGCCCCTGTCGACCAGGCGATCGCCAGCTGGAGGGCCTTTGTCGCCGCCAGGCAGGGCTATCAGCGGCTCAACGCGCTGCTAACGCTCTTTCCCGATCAGCAGAAGTCCTTTGTGCTGCCGCCGCCCACCAAGACGCTGGTTGTCGAGGATCTCGTCGTTGCCGCGCCCGGCTCCGCCGGGCCGATCGTGAGGCGCGTATCACTCAAGCTTGAGGCCGGACAGGCCCTTGGCATCATCGGCCCCTCGGCCTCGGGGAAGTCAACGCTGGCGCGCGCGCTCGTCGGTGTGTGGCCGCCGCGAAACGGTGCGGTCATGCTCGACGGTGCCGCGCTCGATCAGTGGTCGCCTGAGGCGATCGGCCCGTCAATCGGGTATCTGCCGCAGGACATGCAACTGTTCGACGGTACCGTGGCGGAGAACATCGCCCGCTTCAACCCTGAAGTCGACAGCGCCGGCGTGATCGATGCGGCGAAGGCAGCCGCTTTCCATGAGCAGGTGCTGTCGCTGTCAGACGGCTACAACACGCGGGTTGGGTTGGCAGGGGCGCAGCTTTCGATGGGACAGAAGCAGCGGCTCGGGCTGGCGCGAGCCCTCTACGGGAAGCCGTTCCTCGTGGTGCTGGACGAACCCAACTCCAACCTCGATGCCGAAGGCGAAGCGGCGGTGAGCGCTGCCATCGCTGGGCTCAAGGGGAGGGGCGCGATTGCCGTCGTAATTGCGCACCGGCCCAGCGCAATTGCCGCAGTCGATCTGATCCTGGTCATGAGACAGGGCGAGGCTGTCGCGTTCGGACCCAAGGAGAAGGTGCTTGCAAAGACGGTACAGAACGCCCACCAGCTCCTTGCCCGATCACGTGAGCGCGTCGGCGGCGGCCCGGCCGGCGGGAGCGGCGTATAAGGGCCCAGTGGGCTCAATCCGGCGCAATCTTCGCGCCGCGCTCTGGGTCGTGCTACTGCTCGGCGGAACGGCCTTAGTCTGCAGCATCTCCGTTCCACTCGAGGGCGCAGTCGTCAGCGCCGGCCTGGTCGTCGTCGAGTCCAACCTCCGCAAGGTTCAGCATCCGACGGGTGGCGTCGTCGCCGAGCTAAACGTGCGCGAGGGTCAACGGGTGGAGGCCGGCGAAGTCCTGATACGATTGGACGACACGACGACCCGGGCCAATCTCGGGATCGTACTCAACGAGCTGACCGCGCTCCGCGCGCGGCTCGCCCGCCTGTGGGCGGAAAGGGATGGCCAGGAGGAGCCCGCCTTTCCGACTGATCTCTTGGAACGGGCCGGCAGGGAGCGTGACATCAGCCAAGCACTGGGAGGCGAGCGCGCCCTGTTCAGGACCCGCGCCAATACCAGGAACGGTCAGAAGCAGCAGCTTGGAGAGCAGATCAAGCAACTCAAAGACGAGATCACTGGACTGAGCGAGCAGAAGGAGTCAGTCGCAAAGCAGCTGGTGATCGCTTACGAGGAGCTCGGAGTCCTGACCGACCTGTTCGATCGGGGGCTCGTCCAGAAGCCGCGGGTCACCACACTGCAGCGCGAGGTTCTCGCCAAGGAAGGCAGCGTCGGCGAGATCAAGGCCAAGGTGGCCCAATCGCTGGGGAAGATCGCGGAGATCGAGCTGCAGATCCTGCAGCTCGATCGCGAGCTCGCGAACGATGTGGCCAAGGAGATCCGCGAGGTCGAGACCAAGATCGCTGAGCTTGGAGAGCGCAAGACGGCGGCCGAGGATCAACTCATGCGCATCGACATCCGGGCGCCCATCTCCGGCATGGTGCATCAGCTCAATGTGCACACGGTGGGCGGCGTGATCTCCCCGTCGGAACCTATCATGATGGTGGTGCCGGCGGCCGACAACCTGATCGTCGAAGTGCACATCAACCCCCGCGATATCGACCGGCTGCAGATCGGCCAGGAAACGCGCATCCGCTTCTCCGCGTTCAATCAGCGCACGACGCCTGAGGTGAGGGGCACGGTGTTTCGGATTGCGGGGGATTTGATCCGGGAGCCGCAGACGGACGTTGCCTACTATACCGCCGGCATCAGGGTAGATCCCGGCGAGTTGGCCAAGCTCAAGGACTTGAAGCTGTTGCCCGGCATGCCCGCCGAAGCCTACATCAAGACCGGAGCGCGCACGCTTGCGAACTATCTTCTCAAGCCATTGCTCGATCAGGTGCAGCGAGCGCTGCGCGAGGATTAGTAGCCCAATTGCGCAGAAGTGCAGAATCGATGGTCGCGATCAAATGCGATCAATGACTTATGCGGAAAGTCGGCACTGCAGAGTCTGCGCCGAGGGTCGGCGGATATTGAAGGCAAGACTGCGGGTCGACGGGACAGGCGGACCGACCGTCAGTGGCAACCAAATGTCGATGCGCGCAAGCGTGATTGAGGTAGATGCCTCGAAGACCTTGGCCAACGGCGACGCAGCCGTGGAGGCCATCAGGAAGTTGGTTTCTCGCGGGTCGCGGCGGGAGAGATCGATCGCGCACATCGGCCTCATCGATATTTGGCGCCGCGGACGAGCCCCTGCGCGTTCCGATGCCGGGAGCGCCAACCCGTCCGCGGCCAAAAGCTTGACGCGAGCCCTGCTACTCCACGTCGAACGGCGCGACATGATCAGGGCGAGCCGCGGTCCAGCACGTCGTTGATGGCGCGCGTAAAGGTGAGACCGAGGCCTGGCTGGGTCGGCACCGTCATCTCGCTCTTCATCGGCAGCGGCGGGCTGTCGAACAGCATCCGCGTCCACGGCATGTACTCGATGACGTGGCCGTTGGGGATGGCTGCGATGAGGTGCACGTGGACCTCCGGGATCAGATGCGAAACGACCGGCAGGTTAAAGGCCTCCGCCATTCCGGCAACCTTCATCCACTGCGTGATGCCGCCGACGCGCAGCAGATCGATCATGACGATGTCGACCGAGCGCGCTTCCAGCATCTGCCGGAAGGGCGATATGCCGTAAACGTACTCGCCGCCGGCGATCGGCGTCTTGAGCTTTGCGGCCACGCGGGCAATGCCCGCGTAGTCGTCGCAGGTGGTGACATCCTCCAACCAGTGCAGGTGGTAGGGCTCTAGGCGCTCGCCGATGCTGAAGGCCTCGAACACGCTCCAGCGCTGGTTTATGTCGCACATCAGGCGGATCTCAGGCCCGATGGCCTCGCGGATGCGGCGGATGCGGTCGACCTCGACCTCGGCGACGGTGCCGCCAGGCAGCGCAAGCTGGGTCTTCATGGCGGTCCAGCCGCGCTCGACCAGGCGTCCGGCCGCGGTGACGACCTCGTTGAGCGACAGCGTACGCATGAGGGCGCCGCTGGCGTAGGCTGGCGCGCGATCACGAAAACCGCCGAGCAACGTGGTGACTGGTACGCCCAAGAGTTTGCCGCGGATGTCCCAGAGCGCGGTGTCGATGGCCGACAGCGCCAGCGTGAAGACGCCGCCGGGGCCGGAGGTTCCGGCGGCCTGCCGTAGCTTGTCGGCGACGCGCTCCGTGAGGCGGGGGTCGTCACCTACGATCAAGGCACCGAGCTCCTCCACGGCCGCCTTCAGCGCGCCGGTCATCGCGGCGCCGAAGAAGGTGACCCCCACACCCTCGATGCCGTCCCTGGTGACGACCTTGACCGCTACAATGTCACGCGTGGCTCCGGGCACAACCTTGCCATCGGCGAGCGGCTCATCGGCCGGCAGGCGCACGATATGTGCGCGGACACGTTCGATCCGCATGGTCTTCGCTCCCCAATAACTACTGCTGGGGTAACTACTCATCCCCTGTTGCCCACACAAGGGCCGTGAACAATCGTTTGACAACATAGAGACTCACGCCTAGGCTGCCACCCCATGTGAT
>JAFMSC010000379.1 GCA_017353825.1 Hyphomicrobiaceae bacterium
AAGACGGAACGGGCCGTAGTCAAGCGACCCCACGCCCTCTTCCCCACTCCCGTCACCGGGCTTGCGCTCGCCAGCGTGTGGGCTAAAGAGGGCCCCGCGGCGGCCAGCGCGCCCGTCATCCCCCGGAAATGTTGCGGGCCGCCCCGTCATGCCCGGCGAGCCGACAGCGCGAACCCGGTACCCCCAGGAGCACGAACGCCGCGCTCCGCCCCTTTTGACCCCCGGGGTTCCCGATCGTGCCCTTGCGCACGGGTATCCAGGGTGACACCGGCCGTTGACGCGGCGTCGAGGGCATGTAACGAGGTCGCACAATGCGTCCAAGGAGGATTTGCCGATGTTGCCGCCTCGCATGATGAGAATGGCGACCGCGGTGGTCGCGCTCGGGCTCGGAGCCGCCAGCGTTGCGCTGGCGCAGCGCAGCGAGCCCGGCGCGTTCGACTACTACGTGCTGTCGCTGTCGTGGAGCCCAACCTATTGCGCCGACGCCGGCGACCGGCGCGGCGACGCGCAATGCGACGGCAAGCGTGGGCGCCCCTATGCCTTCGTTCTGCACGGGCTGTGGCCGCAGTACGAGCACGGCTGGCCGCAGGACTGCCGCAGCGACGACCGCGGCTGGGTGCCGGGGCCGGTGGCCGACCGCATGCTCGACATCATGCCAAGCAAACGGCTTGTGTTCTACGAGTACCGCAAACACGGTACCTGCTCGGGGCTGGGCGTGGACGCGTATTTCGATTTGGCCCGCAAGCTCTACGACAAAGTAAAGGTCCCGCCCCGCTTTGTGCGCGTCACCGACGAGCGCATGACGGTGGGGGTAGCGGAGCTGATCGACGACTTCCTGGCCGTCAACCCCGGGCTCAAACCGAACATGATGTCGGTGACGTGCGGCGGGGCCGGCAATCGCCTGAAGGAGGTGCGCGTGTGCTTCACCAAGGAGGGCGCGTTCCGTAGCTGCGGCCGTAACGAAGACCAGCGACGCCTGTGCAATGCCGAGCGCATGTACGTGCCGCCCGTGCGTGCCGGCGCGACCAAGGAGTGACAGCGGCCAAACGGAAGCGGGCCCCTTGGCGGGGCCCGGAACCGTCGGAAAGCTCTGCTCCGAGATCAGAACGAGTACTTGACTGTCCCTACGAAGCGGTCGTCGGCTAGAGGGGTGTCGGCAAAGCCCTCGCCATCGGTGCCATGATAACGCAGGTCCAGCGACCACTTCTCGCGGAAGCCCAGTGTCACGCCGACGTTCCAGTAGGTGTAGCTCAGGTCCTGACCGAGGAACTTGTCGGCGAAGAACGAACGGCCGACGGTCGCGCCGAACGTTGGGGTGAAAATACTGAATCTCGGGAGCGCCTGCGTGAAGGTGCCTTCCAGGGTGGTAACGGCTCCCAGGTCAAACGTGTAGTCAGGCGAATAGAAGACGGTGCCGCTCAACGTGCCGCCCTTCCCGATCTCGCCGCTCAGAGCGGCCTTGACTTCGAGATAGTCGGCGTTGAAAGACGACGAGGTGCCCGGATAGGCATAGTAAATGAGGCCGACATCCAACCCGAGGTGACCAAGGTTCGTCTTATAGCCACCGTATACATCGGTCTCCAGCGTTCCTTCCTGATCGACGTTGGAACCCCAGACGCCGAAATAGAAGTTGCCGCAGGTCAGATCAACGCCGCCTTGCACGGCGGGGTTCTCGTTGTTCTGTGAGATGCCGCGGAACACGTAGTCGGTGGTGAGACCGACGTTGCCCGCGGTCGAGCACGGCCGGGTCGCCGGCCCTTCCGAGATGTGGCCTCGGCCTGAGATGCCGTCGGCCAGTGCCGGGCCGGCAAAAGCTAGCGCTGCCAGCAGCGAGGCGGCCCCGAAACTTGCAGTTTTGATGGACATAGGTGGCTTCCCTACCGATTCATCGTATATCGGTTATGATTTATGACAGATCGGTTGAGCAACAACATTTGGTACGTCGGTAGACGATCGGACGACCCGCGTGCTGGACGTGCAACACTTTTGTCGGAGAGATCACTTTCGCGACGTACGTGCCCAAAAAATAATCAGAATTCTTGCGATGCTTTGCGCTTTTTCAGGACAGATTTGGCGGTGTATGGAGACAGATGTCGCCGAATCGCAACAGTCCGGCGGGTCGCGAACTGCCCTACGGCACACCCATGGCTCTGGCGCACCACGGAGATCCTCGGAAGATGCCCGACCCCACCGTGCTGATCACCGGCGCCGCCCAGCGCATCGGGCGTACTCTGGCGCTGGCCTTCGCCGCTGACGGCTGGCGCGTCGGCCTGCACTGCCGCGCCTCGAAGCAGGAAGCCGACGAGCTCGCGACCGAAATTGCGGACCAGGGCGGGGTTTCAGCGGTATTTGATGCCGACTTGGCCGACGCCGCCCAGGTCGAGCGCCTGGTGCCCGCGTGCGCGGCGGCGCTGGGGCCACCGACCTGCCTCGTCAACAATGCCTCGATGTTCGTCTACGACGACATCAAGACTCTCGACCCCGACGTGTGGGACACGCAACTCGCGGTGAACGTCAAGGCGCCGGTGTTCCTGGCGCGGACTTTCGCCGCCTGTCTCCCCGAGAGCGCCGTGGGCAACGTCGTCAACCTCATCGACCAGCGCGTGTGGAAGCCCACCCCGCGCTTCTTCTCCTATGCCGCCTCGAAGATGGCCCTGTGGAATGTTACGCGCACGCTGGCGCAGGCGCTCGCTCCGCGCGTGCGCGTCAACGCCATCGGACCGGGGCCGGTGCTCAAGAGCGCACACCAGACGGAGGAGGAGTTCCGCCGCCAGTGCGAGGCCACCATCCTGGGCCGCGGCACCACGCCGGAAGAGATCGCCGATGCCATCCGCTTCATCCTGGGCGCGCCGGCCATGACCGGGCAGATGATCGCGCTCGACGGGGGCCAGCACCTGGCTTGGGATACGCCCGACGTGAGGCGCGCGCCGCGCGGCTAGTCGAGCTTCGGTCCGGAGAGTTGGTGCGGGACGTGTGCATATTCTGGAAATCGAGACGCAGCAGCCGGAGATCGGCTATCGGCAGTCGCGAGCTCGGCGACCTTGTCTGCCTGCTACGCTTGCAGCCCGACGCTCGACCCTCGACCCCCGAGCCCCGCCACGTGCCTCGCTGGGCAGTCTCATGAACACCACCGCGCATCGGAGGAGAAAGTCGGCGGCCGAACTCGGCCCGAGCGGCGCTGACCGGCTGCGACGCGTGTTCGTGCGCGAGCTGGAGATCGTCGGCAGCATCGGCGTGTACGAACACGAGAGGCACTACGAGCAGCGTATCCTGATCTCGGCCGATCTGTGGGTGCGCGACGACTACGATGGCACCTCAGACCGCCTGAGCGACGTGCTCGACTACGGTAAGGTGGTGGACGACATCGTCGTGCTGGTTGAGCGCGAGCACGTGAACCTGATCGAGACGCTCGCCGAGCGCATCGCCCGCCACTGCCTCTCCGATGCGCGCGTGGAGCGCGTACGGGTGCGCATCGAGAAGCCCGACGTCGCTCGCTCGTTCAAGGGCGTCGGCATCGAGATCGAGCGGAAGCGGAAGTAGCTCCTCCCCCTTGCCGCCGCCCTCGGGCGATCCGCGAAACGGCCGTGTTTGCCACACCCGTGCCCCAAATCTCTTGAAGATCAGCGCCCTGGCAGCTTTGTCGGACTGCGGAGGGGCGGCGCGGGGGCGCTGTGGGACGGCTGAGGCGCTAGCGCCACCCCGAAGAGGGGGAGTAACGGCCTTTTAAGTGTTAAGGGCCCATAAACAAAGGACTGAGCTTTGGCTCGGTCGGGTAAATCGGGTGGACCATGCTTCAGAAAGTAGGGGCGTTCGGTATCCTCGTTGCCATTTCAGCGCCATGGGCCTCAGCCGCCGCGCCCGAATGGCCCAACATCATGGCGGGGTCCGACAACCAGGTGCCGAGCTGCGTCACGCCCGGCCGCCTGATGGTGTTCCTGAAGCAGCGCAATCCCGATCTCAACGCGCGCTACGACGGCATCGCCACGCAGTACATGCGCTTTGGCGAAGAGTTCGGCGTGCGCTGGGACTACGCGTTTTACCAGATGGTGGTGGAGACCGGCGCGCTCAGCTACTGGCGCGGCAACCGCGCCGGCGACGTAACGCCCGAACAGAACAACTTCGCCGGCCTTGGCGCCACCGGCGGTGGCGAGCACGGCGAGAGCTTTAAGGATATCGAGGCCGGCGTGCGGGCCCACATCGAGCACGTGCTGCTATATGCTGGGCATCCGGTGGCCAACCCCTTGGCCGAGCGGACGCGCAAGGTGCACGAATGGGGCATTCTCAATGCCTGGCAGCAGTCGTTCCTGCGACCCATCACCTATGGCGATCTCGCCGCCAAGTGGGCGCCCGGCAGCCGGCATTATCTGACCATGATCCGGATGGTGGCCGACCGCTTCGAGGCCGACGTGTGCCACACGCCGGACCCGCGCCCGCAGCTGGTCCAGGAGGCGCGCGCGCTGGCCGGCAGGGACGCGGCCCCCGCAACAGCAGTCGCCGCCAGCGC
>JAFMSC010000380.1 GCA_017353825.1 Hyphomicrobiaceae bacterium
GTATAAGAGAGAGGAACGATGCCGTAGAGTGGTCTCAGGCACCCCGCCCGAACCCTGCGTTACCGGCACAAAGGGCCGAAAATTACCCACACGACTTCCAGAAGAGGCGATTATGAAAGAGCGGTGCCAGACGACCTTGATGGACGTGGCACACGACGTGGCACCCAAAGCTCCGGCACCCAAAGCTCCATTGTGCCTTCCGGTTGAGCTCGATTAGTCCACTTTGCCGCGCGCCCCTGCGCTCTAGTCCTTCCTCGGCGAGCGGTAGTCCTCCCGACGCTGGCGGTAGTCGCCGTTGTCCTGCTCGCCCGGCGGCTCCTCGATGCGCACCACGCCCGAGGTGCGCCCCGGCCGGTTGCCAAACTTCCTGTCCTTGACTCCCGCCCCCAGCACGCACACGCGCTGCAGCCGGTAGGACTGGTCGCCCGCCTCCCTGAAATTGGGATCGTAGTAGGTCCAACCCGTGCAGCGGCGGTCGGTGACGCAGCGGTCGCGGCAGGCGCGCGCCGACCGCAGACGCGGGAACGGCTCGAAGTAGCGCTGGAAGGTCAAGGAGGTATTGGGCTCCCAGGTCGAGCCCCTGGCCTCATTCCCGTGATCGAGCCCCTCGTCGTCCTCCTGGGCCTGCGCGGCGGAGAACAGGGTGATGAGGAATGCCACCACAACGATGAAGGCTCTCGGGTGCAGGATTGGCGAAGTCCGCATGCACGTTTCCCGACTCGCAGCCGCGCCCGCTGCACCTTCCCATACAGGGCGCGATAGCCGATATCGGCAGTCATTGACATGATTCGCAGCCAACCCGCATGCGACCCGACGGCGTCGGCAATGGCCACCAGCAAACCCCTTTGCTAGGCTCGCACCTGTGCGAGGCTTCGCCCGGGTCTTGGCCGGGTCTTGGCCGGCTCTGGGCCGCGCCTTGGCCGGGCTTGGGCCGTGATGCGCAGTGCCTCTTGGCCGCCGTCTACACGCGGGCGGGGAGCTACGTGGAGCCCAGCGTCTGCGCGGCCCCTTCCAACAGCTGATCGACGGTGAACGCTACGGGGATGATCTGCTGCTCGACCGCATAAGCAACGATCAGCTCCAGGGCCTTGCGGTTGGCTTCCGATCCGTAGGGGTAGAAGTCGATGCCGTCGGCGGGGGGCGTGGCGAGGGCCTTGCTCTCCTGCAGCATCCGGTAGATCTCGCGCACCGCGTCGGGTCGTACGTCCGCCAGCGCCTTGGACACGACAAAGTAGTGGTTCACCGGCACGGTGCCGTATTTCGCCACCCAGGCCCTGGCTTCAGCGTCGGGGTTGGGGATCAGGTGGCAGATGTTGGGGTGGTCCTTGGTGAGATCGGTGGCGGGGATCAGGGCGTCCACGTCGCCGTCCAACAGCATGCGGTCGAGGGGTTTGGCGCCAGGGCCAGTGCGCTCGACGAGCGCGGCGGGGTCGCGGTACTCGGCGACGTGAGCATCGTCGGTGGATACCCAGTGCAGCCGGGAAAGATCGACGCCGTATTCGTGCTTGAGGATGCCGCGCACCCAAATGCCCGTCGTCTGGGCATAACTTCGCACCGCGATGCGGCGGCCTGCCAGGTCCTTCGGTTTCAGGGCACCGTGGTCGGCATTGTAGACAATGTAGTTGTGCTGGAAGCGCGCCATGACGACGGCGGGCAGGAGCATCAGCGGGCGGCCGTAGGCCTTGGCCTGAAGGAAGCTGCCGATGGCCAGCTCTCCCGCATCGTAGGCGCCCTGGTTGATCATCGGCTTGAAGCCCTGGTTGGCAGTCTTGGGCCCGCAGAAGTCGAACTCGACGAGATCGGAGCGGACCCTGCCTTCCTTGAGGGCGCGCACGACGGGGTAGTCGGCGAGATTGGCCTTGAGGCGGACCTTGCCGGTGGGAGGGAATGCTCTGGTCATGTCATCCTCATCGGCCTGAGCGTCGGGTGCCGGCCACGTAGATTTCCATGAACGCGGGTTTGGCCGGCTCGGTGCAATACGGGGCCGATGCCCCCATTGCGCCTACCGTCCCGCAAGCTGGCGTGCCTTGTCGAGGTGGCCGTAGCTGCGCACCGGCGCGCACATCAGGAAGCGATATCCCTCCTTGAGAATGCGCTCGGCATTGCCGGACTCCACGTGCGGGTGGCCGACGACCACGTTGTTGGCCTTGCAGGTGGCGACCACGTGCGCCATGGCCTCAAGCACTTTGGGATGCTCGTACTGGCGCGGGAAGCCCAGTTCCTGGGAGAGGTCGCCTTCACCGATGAGGATGGCGCCGATACCTGGCACCTTTTTCAGCATGTCGTCCAGGTTCTCGACGCCGCTCATGTCCTCAATCTGTAGGGTGACGAAGATCTCGCCCTTGGGCTCGAGTGGCCAGACATCGGCGCAGGCGTAGTATTCGGGCTGGGTGAGGCCCCAGTAGCGCACGGCGGCCGCGGGGCCGTCGCCGCGGATGCCGGCGGGCGCGTAGCGCTCGGCCGTCTTGAGTCGAGGGTAGCGGCAGGCGGCCACCGCATTGTAGGCCTCATCGACCGTAGAAATGTGCGGGAAGACGACGCCGTAACAGCCCAGATCCAGAGCCTGCTTGGCGTGCCACTGCCCCTTCTCCACGCCGTTGGGAGGGACTCGCACCATCGGCGTCACCGCCGGCGCCAATGAACCCGATTGGGCGATCTGGCGCCGGTTGAGCATGAACTGGAGCGACTCGCGGAGCGCGCGGGCGTCCCAGGGGTTGTGCTCCATTTCGAAGACAACGGCGTCGTATTTCGCGACGCTGATGGCGAGCGCCGCATCCACCTCCGCCGGCGAGAAGGCGGCGAAGGCCGTCTGCCCCTGCTCCAAGGCGCGGATGATGCCGTTGAGGCGCGGTCGTTCGGTCATAACGCTTGCGACCCCTTGGGGCCTCCCTCATGTGTTGTCGATTGGCCAATGGCGTGTCGAGCACGGGCCGGCTGGCCATTACCCATGGGCGTCAGATCATCAGGCAGCTTTGCGCTGCTTCTTTAGCTGCGCCTCGAGCCGGCCGAATACGCGCTTGGCATTCCCCTCGAAGATGCGCGCCTTGTCGGCGTCAGCTAGGGAGAGCGCGTCGACGTAGCGCTTGGTGTCATCGAAGTTGAAGCCGGTGGTGGGGTCGACCCCCTTCACCGCGCCAACCATCTCCGAGGCGAACAGGATATTCTCGATCGGGATCACCTTGGTCAGGAGGTCAATGCCGGCCTGGTGGTAGACGCAGGTGTCAAAGAACACGTTCTTGAGCACCAGCTGCTCCAGCGGCGGCCGCCTCATGTCGAGCGCCAGGCCTCGATAGCGGCCCCAGTGATAGGGCACGGCACCGCCCCCGTGCGGGATGATGAACTTGAGGGTGGGGAAGTCCTTGAACAGGTCCGCCGTCACGAACTGCATGAAGGCGGTGGTGTCGCCGTTGATATAATGGGCGCCGGTGGCGTGGAAGACGGGATTGCAGGTGGATGACACGTGCACCATGGCCGGTACGTCCAGCTCCACCATCTTCTCGTAGAGCGGATACCAGTAGCGGTCGGTGAGCGGAGGGTCTTTCCACCAGCCGCCCGACGGGTCGGGGTTCAGGTTGCAGCCGATGAACCCCAACTCTTTCACGCACCGCTCCAGCTCGGCGATGCAGGTCTTGGGGCTCACCCCCGACACCTGCGGGAGCTGGCAGACTCCAATGAAGTTCTCAGGGTAAAGCTGCACCGCCCGGTGGATCAGGCCGTTGCAGATGCGGGCCCACTGCGCCGCCGTGGCCTCGTCGCCGAACTGATGCGCCATGCCGGCGGCGCGCGGGGAGAAAATCGTGACATCGGTGCCGCGTTGGCGCTGCAATTTTAGCTGCGCGCCCTCCAGGCTCTCCCGGATCTGGTCGTCGCTGATTCCGAGGTCCTTGTCGGCAGGGCGCCGCGCGGCGTCCGTCAGCGCGGCAAGCTGCCGGTCGCGGAAGATCTGCAGCTCCTTGGGGGCCGTGGTGTAGTGGCCGTGGCAGTCGATGATCATCGGCGGTTCCCCTGTCGCAGGGGGTCAGACGCACAGGGTCTGACCCCCTCGCTCTAACCCAGTTTTATAGTGTCCGGAGCCAACATCAAGGTTGTCCCGGGGGTCAGCCCCACACCTCGCGCGCTGTGTCGACAACCAGCTCCAGCTTTCGCAGCTGGTCGTCGGGCGTCATGGTCTCACCGCCGATGCCGCTGGAGAAGCCGCATTGGGGGCTGAGGGCCAGCTGCTCCAGGGGGGCGAAGCGGGCGGCCTCGTCGATGCGGCGCTTGAGGTCGTCCTTGGACTCAAGCTTCGGGCTCTTGGTGGTGACGAGGCCGAGCACCGCCGTCTTCCCCTTGGGCAGGAAGCGCAGCGGCTCGAAGCCGCCGGCGCGCGGGCTGTCGTATTCCAGGAAATAGGCGTCGACGCCGATCCGGTTGAAGATGAGGTCTGCGACCGGCTCATAGCCGCCTTCCGCTACCCAGGCGCCGGCGAAGTTGCCCCGGCACAGGTGCA
>JAFMSC010000381.1 GCA_017353825.1 Hyphomicrobiaceae bacterium
GCTTCGCGAGCCCACCTTACAGCTCCAACACAACCCGCCCGCGCACCTTACCCGCCAGCACCTCCGGCGCCAAGGCGACCGCGTCCCGGATCGGGCGCGTCTGCGTCAGGGCCTTGAGCTTGTTCCGGTCGAGGTCGCGTGCCAGACGCTCCCAGGCCTCGACCCGCATCGGCTTCGGCGCCATCACCGAGTCGATGCCGGCCAGCGTCACGCCGCGCAGGATGAAGGGTGCCACCGAGGCGGGAAGGTCCATGCCCTGGGTGAGCCCGCAGGCGGCGACCGTGCCGCCATATCTGGTCATGCTCAGCACATTGGCCAGTGTGTGGCTGCCGGCCACATCGATGCCGGCAGCCCAGCGTTCCTTGCTGAGCGGCTTGGCGGGCCGGCTTAGTTCGGCGCGCTCGATCACCTCCGAGGCGCCCAGGCCCCGGAGATAGTCCGCCTCGCCAGAGCGCCCCGTCGAGGCGACTACGCGGTAGCCGAGCTTCGCGAGAAGGCTGACAGCAAGGCTGCCCACGCCTCCCGCAGCCCCTGTGACGACCACCGGTCCGCGTGCAGGCAGGGAACCATGCCGCTCCAGCGCCAGCACGCACAGCATGGCGGTATAGCCGGCCGTGCCGATGGCCATGGTCTCGGCGGCGGTGAAGGCGGCGGGCTTCATCACCAGCCAGTCGCCGTTGACCCGCGCCATCTGTGCGTATCCCCCGTAATGGGAAACCCCTGCCTCCCAGCCGTTGAGGATCACCTCGTCCCCGGCCTTGAACTCGGGGTGCCCCGAAGCCGTGACGGTGCCGGCCATGTCGATGCCGGGAACCATGGGCCAGCGCTGGATGATCGGCGTCCTGCCGGTGAGCGCCAGCGCATCCTTGTAATTGATGGTGGAGTGGCTCACACGCACGCTGACGTTGCCCTCCATCAGGTCGGCTTGGCCGAGCTCCGTCCACGCGAGCTGTGGTCCTGCCTCGCCCCGATTTGCCACCCACGCCCCGAACCGTTGCATATCCAATCTCCCTGGCTCCTGTTGGGCGGCGTCCGGCCGCCTCGGGAACGCACCATGAACGGGCACTGTAGCTGCCGAGCAACATGCCATGGTGAGCGCCAGCGTCCATCCGGCCAAGCGTATTCTTCACCGTGGCGTGGCCGCGTCTTGGCGAGATTTTCCCGTCGCTCGGGATCGTCACCATGAACGCCTGATTAATATTTTGATCATTCGGCAAGTCGCCGGTGCGATTATCAAGAACAACTATGTTGTCGTTCAGCAGCTAGGGTGCTGCATTTGGGAAACTCTCGGCATTGCGGCAGCATCGAGCACTGTTTTGCTCGATTTTTCTTGGCAGTCCCACGAAGCGCTCGTAGATTCCAACCATGACGCCGCATCAAGGGCGCCGGAGAGCCGGCTCATTCCGGCAGGAGGAAACCGATGACTCTCAGGATGAGGCTCAACGTGCTCGCCGCCATTGTGTCCTTCACCGTCCTGACGGCCATCGTGGTGGGCATGCTCTGACCCCCCGCAAACCGCCGAGCTATAGCTTGCTCGTGAGGGACCACGGGCGTTGCCCAGGCATCGGATCACTCCAACCCAAACCATCGAGCAGCATGGCAGGAGAGGCGCCCGCGCCGCGCGTTGCACAAGGCCTCACGCTGCGGCGCTGGTGGGCCCCCGGTCGTAGTTGAGCACGGGCGCTAGCCAGCGCTCCGCCTCCGTTACCGTCCAGCCCTTGCGCCGCGCGTAGTCCTCCACCTGGTCGCGCTCGACCCTGCCGACCCCGAAGTAGTGGCTCTCGGGGT
Source organism: Hyphomicrobiaceae bacterium (assembly GCA_017353825.1). Taxonomy (GTDB): domain Bacteria; phylum Pseudomonadota; class Alphaproteobacteria; order Rhizobiales; family Hyphomicrobiaceae; genus AWTP1-13. The sequence goes on from JAFMSC010000381.1 coordinate 1,789, forward strand.
GCGAGAAGTAGAGCCCGGACACAGCGGCACCCGGCCACATCGCGAAGCTCTCCGTGAGCTTGATGCCGGCCTGCGCCTCGGCATCGAGCAGGCGAAAGATGGTGCCCTTCTCGGTGTGGTCGGGCTGGGCAGGATAACCCGGAGCAGGCCGGATGCCGCGGTAGGCCTCGGTGATGAGCTCCTCGTTGGAGAGCCGCTCCCTGGGCGCGTAGCCCCACAACTCGCGCCGCACGCGCTCGTGCATTCGCTCGGCGAAGGCCTCCGCCAGGCGGTCGGCCAGCGCCTTCAGCATGATCCGCCCGTAGTCGTCGGTCTTGTCGATGTGCCTGGCCAAAGCCTCGGCCTCGCCGATGCCGGCCGTCACCGCGAATGCCCCGACGTAATCGGCGAGGCCGGTCTGTCGTGGCGCTACGAAATCCGCGAGCGCCGTGTTGGCCCGGTCGGTACGGTTCTCACGCGCCATCTGCTGACGCAGGGTGAAGAGCGTGCCAACAGACCGCTGACGTGCGTCGTCAGCGTAGAGGGCGATGTCGTCGCCCACAGCGTTGGCGGGCCAGAAGCCGATCACCGCATTGGCCGTCAGCCACCGCTCGCGAACGAGGCGCTTCAGCAAGGCCTGAGCGTCGTCGAACAACATGCGCGCCTCCGGCCCCACCGAGTTGTCGTCGAGGATGCGCGGATACTTACCGGCCAGCTCCCAGGTGGCGAAGAACGGCGTCCAGTCGATGTAGGCCACCAGCTCGGCAAGGTCGTAGCCGGTGAACGTGCGCGTACCGAGAAACGTCGGCTTGGGCGGCGTATAGCCCTCCCAGTCGATCTTGTAGGCGTTGTCGCGCGCGGCCTTCACGGGCAGCCGCGCCTTCCTGTCCTCGCGCTTGAGGTAGTCCTCGCGGATCTTCATGTACTCCCGGCGCACGCCATCGATGTAATTGCCGCGCTCGCCGTCCGACATCAGCCTCGACATCACGCCCACCGCCCGGCTGGCGTCAGTGACGTAGATCGCCTGCCCCTTGAGATAGTTGGGCGCGACCTTCACCGCTGTGTGTACGCGGCTGGTGGTGGCACCGCCGATCAGCAGGGGCAGGCTGAACCCCTCGCGTTCCATCTCGGCCGCCACGTGGCACATCTCCTCGAGCGACGGCGTGATGAGCCCCGACAGGCCGATGATGTCGGCGTTCTCTTGCTTCGCCGTGTCCAGGATTTTCTGTGCCGGCACCATGACGCCGAGGTCGATCACCTCGTAGTTGTTGCACTGGAGCACGACGCCCACGATGTTCTTGCCGATGTCGTGCACGTCGCCCTTCACGGTGGCCATCACCACCTTGCCGGCAGCCGGCAGGAGGTCGAGCCCGGCAGCCTTCTTCTCGGCCTCCAAGAAAGGTTGCAGATACCGCACGGCCTGCTTCATCACGCGGGCCGACTTCACCACCTGTGGCAGGAACATCCTCCCCGAGCCGAACAGGTCTCCCACCACGTTCATCCCCGCCATCAGCGGGCCTTCGATCACCTCGATGGGTCTGCCTGCTAGCTTCAGCGCCGCCTCGGTGTCCGCCTCGATGTAGTCGTTGATGCCGTGCACGAGGGCGTGCGTCAGGCGCTCCTCCACCGGCAGGTCGCGCCAAGCCCTCTCCTTCTCCTTGGACTTCGCGCCCGCGCCCTTATACCTGGCGGCCACCTCCAAAAGCCGATCAGTGGCCTCAGGGTGCCGGTTGAAGATCACGTCCTCGCACAGGGTGCGCAGCTCTGGCTCGATGTCATCGTAAAGCGTGATTTGCCCGGCGTTGACGATGGCCATGTCGAGCCCAGCGGCGATGGCGTGATAGAGAAACACCGAATGCATGGCCTGGCGCACGTGCTCGTTGCCGCGGAACGCGAACGAGAGGTTGGAGACGCCGCCGGAGCAGTGCACGTGCGCCAGCCTCTCCTTGATCTGCCGGACCGCCTCGATGAAGGCGATGCCGTAGCCGTTGTGCTCCTCGATGCCGGTGGCAACGGCGAAGATGTTGGGATCGAAGATGATGTCCTCGGGCGGAAATCCCACCTCATCGATGAGCAGCTTGTAGGCGCGCTCGGCGATGGCCACCTTGCGCTCGACGGTATCGGCCTGGCCCTGCTCGTCGAAGGCCATCACCACCACGGCGGCTCCATACCGCAGCACCTTGCGGGCATGGCCGAGGAACGCCGCCTCGCCCTCTTTCAGGCTGATCGAATTGACGATGGCCTTGCCCTGCACGCACTTGAGCCCCGCCTCGATCACCGACCATTTGGACGAGTCGATCATCACGGGCACGCGCGCGATGTCGGGCTCGGAGGCGACCAGGTTTAGGAACGTCACCATCGCCTTCTCGGAGTCGAGCAGCCCCTCGTCCATGTTGACATCGAGGATCTGCGCCCCGTTCTCCACCTGCCCGCGCGCAATGGCGAGCGCCGTCGCATAGTCGCCCGCCTCGATCAGCTTACGGAACTTGGTCGATCCCGTGACATTGGTCCGCTCGCCAATGTTGATGAAGTTGATCGCTGCGCTTGTCGTGGTCACACGCTTGGTCCCCCATTGTACTCAATCGGCCAGATCCGTGCGCGGGCGGCCTCGGGGAGGACCGCACTCATCACGGGAATGCGCTCGCGCCGCCAGCACCACCATCCAGGCAGCAGCACGGCCAATGGACTGCGACCTGCTTCTGGCCCGAAGTGGCGG
>JAFMSC010000382.1 GCA_017353825.1 Hyphomicrobiaceae bacterium
CTACGCAAGCCGCGGCTGCGCGAGCCGCTCTCCCGGCACGGCAGCGGCGTCGGCCGCTTGCTGCTGCGGGCGACCCCGCCCGTCGTCATGGCCGGCGTGACCATTGTGGCGATCTCGGCGCCGGGTCCCGCCTACAAAGCGATCTCGCGGCTGCCGCACTCCCTGTCCGGTCCCGCGCGCGCGGGAATGGACCTTTTGGTGCTATACTCTGCCCCGCGCCGCGACGGCCTCAGGTGGATCGACGTCGGGGACCCGAGGCTGCGCAAGGTCGATAAGCAGCGGCCGGCGAAGGGCCGCTAGCCTGCGCCGCGGCCGGCCGGTTCCGGTTCGCTGCCGCCGCCCCGACCCAAGGCCAGATTCCAGACAGATCTCACTCAAGGTCCCAACGCCGATGAATGCCCTACCGTTGGAGAAGCTCGACAAGCTCGTGCAGCGCTGGGAGGAGATCCAGGCCGAACTGAACCGCGGCGCTTCCCCGGCCGGCTATGCCCAGCTCACCAAGGAGTTCGCTGAGCTCAACCCGGTCGTGGAAAGCATCCAGGCGTTGCGCAAACTGGAGGATGAACGGCGCGATCTCGAGCAATTGCTGAACGACCCAGCCGCCGATCGGGACCTCACGGCGCTGGCGCAGGAAGAGATCGAACTCATGGGCGCGCGCCTGGCCGAGGCGCAGGACCGGTTGCGCGTACAGCTCATCCCCAAGGATGCCGCCGACGAGAAGAGCGCCATCCTCGAGGTGCGGGCGGGCACCGGCGGGGACGAGGCGGCCCTGTTCGCCGCCGACCTGTTCCGCATGTACAGCCGCTATGCCGAGCAGCACCGCTGGAAGGTGGAGATCATCTCAACCTCGGAGAACAGCCTCGGCGGCTATAAGGAGATCGTGGCCGCCATCTCCGGCCGCGGCGTATTCGCCAGGCTCAAGTTCGAATCGGGCGTACACCGGGTGCAGCGCGTCCCGGTGACGGAGGCGAGCGGGCGCATCCACACGTCCGCGGCTACAGTCGCCGTGCTACCGGAGGCCGAGGACATCGACGTGGAGGTCAAACCCGAGGACATCCGCATCGATACCATGCGGGCCAGCGGCGCCGGCGGGCAGCACGTCAACAGGACCGACTCGGCGGTGCGTATCACCCACCTCCCCACGGGAATCGTCGTGGTCTCGGCCGAGAAGTCACAGCACCAGAACCGCCGCCTGGCCATGCAGGTGCTGCGCTCGCGTCTCTACGAGATGGAGCGCGAGAAGGCGGCCCAGTCGCGCGCAGCCCAGCGGCGCGGACAGGTGGGCTCCGGCGACCGCTCTCAGCGCGTCCGCACCTACAATTTCCCGCAGGGGCGGGTGACCGACCACCGCATCGGGCTTACTCTGCACAAGCTGACGGAGGTGCTGGAGGGCACCGGGCTCGACGAGGTCATCGACGCCCTCGTCGCCCACAACCAGGCCGGCGAGCTCGCCGCCTTGAGCCAAGCATGAGCGAGAGTGAGAAGCCGACCTTCCGCGAAGCGGGCAGCACCAAACTCACCGTGGGCTTGGCGCTGCGCCAGGGCACTGCCGCCCTGGCCCGCGCGGGCATTGAGGGGCCCGACGCGGACATGCGCCGGCTCACTGCAGGTGTCCTCGACGTGCCCCCGGCCAAGCTCCTGAGCGAGCCCGAGCGTGCACTGAGCAAGGCTGAGGCCCGTCAGCTTGCGAGCTACATCGCCCGGCGGGCCCGGCGCGAGCCGGCAGCGCGGATCCTGGGCCGGCGCGACTTCTACGGCCGCTCGTTCCTGCTCTCCCCCGCCACCCTCGATCCCCGAGGGGATACCGAGACTCTGGTCGAGATGGCGCTCGACATGGTTAAGGAGGAGCGCTGGGACCCAGCCAAGCTGCGCATCCTTGACGTGGGCACTGGCACAGGCTGCCTCCTCCTCACCTTGCTGTGCGAGCTGCCAGGCGCCACCGGCACCGGCACCGACATCAGTCCGGCTGCGCTGCTAGTTGCGCGCACCAACGCCGACCGCCTGGGCGTGGGCCAACGCGCGTCCTGGTTAACGGCCGATGCCCTTGAAACGGTGTGCGGGGCCTTCCATATCCTGGTTAGCAATCCTCCTTATGTGCGCACGGCCGACATCGCGCGCCTCGATCCTGAGGTTTGCAACTTCGATCCGGCAATCGCGCTCGATGGTGGGCTTGACGGCCTCACGCTCTATAGGCGTATGGCGCGGGAGATCCCAAGGGTGGTCCCTGAGGGCTGGGCCCTGCTAGAGGTAGGTTTTGATCAAGCCGACGCGGTGGCCTCCGTCGTGAGCGAGGGCACTGCCGCTGTGGGTTGTAGGGTCGCCGAACTCCGCATTGGGCGGGATGTCGCCGGGAGGAGACGCTGTGTTGCCGTGAAAACACGGGACGGGACGCATGCACAGAAACCCCTTGGATCTTGCTCCTCGCCAGGATAGGCTAAGCGCTAGTGGAATCGACCGCGCCGAGCCCGCGTTTTTCTTGGAGAAGCGCGGCGTTTGGAGCGATGCGCAGCAGGTTGAATTGCTCGCAACAAGGCGACGTATCGTCAGCACCACTAGCCGCCCACGAGATGCATTGATGGCGTGACTAGCCGAGCCCAAGCGCCGTGGCTGCGCGCGGGTCGGGTGTGGGAAGAAGGTCGAGACCACGACTGCCCCAGTTGGTCGCAAGTTCAAGCTTGTGAGCGACAAGCGGAGTGGGACTTGCTCGGAGATGTCCTCGATGCGCCGACGCGGGAGCAGGACCATGCCGTTTCTTGTGCGGATGGAATGATGGTTCAGGTAGGACGGGAGCCCTTAAGTCAGTGAGGCAAGGACAACAGAACCGCCGCGGGCGTGGCCGCAATAACAATCGGAAGGGCCATCATAATCCGCTGTCGCGGAGCTTCGAATCGAACGGCCCGGACGTGAAGATCCGGGGCACTCCGGCGCACATCGCCGAGAAGTACATCTCGTACGCGCGCGATGCCCAGTCTTCCGGAGACCTGGTATTGGCGGAGAACTACTTCCAACACGCCGAGCACTACACCCGCATCATCATGGCGTATCGGGAGCAGTTCAACCAGCCCGGTGAGGGCGCCAACGGCGGCGGGCCGCGGATGCGCGGCTTCGGCGAGATGGGCGAAGGCCTCGACGAGTTCGGCGATGACGCCGAGATGGGCGGCGAGGACGGCTTCGCTCAACCCTTCGTCCCCCCGGGTCCAGGCCCGCAGCCGCGTCCGCAGCAGGCCGGCGGCGAGCATTCCCGCCCTGACGGGCGGCCGGAGCGGCCCTTCCGCCGCGATCAGAACCGGCCGCGCTACGGCGAGCGCGGGGAGCGCCAGGGCTTCAGCGACCGCGACCGGCAGGGCGAAGCCAGACCAGATGCCCGCACCGAGGAACGAGGAGCCGCCGATCCGGCGGAGGACACCATGGCCGAGGCGCGCCGCCGCGACCGCTTCCAGCAGGTACACGAGCAGCCGGAGTTCCTGCGCCGCTCCGTGCGCCGCGCGCGCAGCGAGAACGGCGACCCCGGCAAGAACGAGCCGAACGAGTAGCGCTGGCCATAGGCCGGATTAGCGGATTAGAAGGGTAATCCCCCGCGGAAGCGTCGTTCTCCGCTGCTGTAGCCTACCCGCTCTCAGGGACCGTCACCACGGCTCCGGCGGCGATCACTCCACCCGCGATGACCGTGGCGTAGATGCCGAAGTCCTGGTGGGCCCACGTGCGCGCGAGCGTGGCGGGGATGGCCATGTCGCGGGCGCCGGTCTCTGGATCCACGTCCGGAGCCGCGCAGCGCCGCGTGCGGGCGAAGGCCTGCACCCTCGCCGGGCCGATGCCGATCGCTTTGTCGATCCAATTGAGCTCCGCCCACGGCGCCAGCCCGTCGAGATAAACGTTGGCGCGGAAGCGCAGCGGATCAACCTTACGTCCAATCACGCGCCCCAACTCGCGCACACTCGCCAAGTTGACGATGTGCACACACTTGGCCGCCACGTCGGAGAAGCTGTGGCCCGGAGCCCGCACGATCTTGGGCGCACCCCGCAGCTCAGCCTTCATGTAGGCCGCGATGAACTGCTCGATCAGCTGGCGGCCGAGAGGCGTTGAGAGCTGCCCGCTCACCACCGGTTTGCCGCCGCGGGAGATGGTGAGAGTGTGGGTGCTGTCGTCGAACCGGCTCCGCAGAGTCGCCAGCCGCTCATCCCGCATCAACATCACGAAGTTGATCTTGGGAAGATGGCGCGGGGCGTCCGGGTCGAACCGGCCTGGCCCGTTCTCGATGGCATAGGCGCGGTCGAAGGGCAGGGTCTCGCCCGGCTCCAGGGTGACGCGATCGAGCCGCTCGGGCGTGAGCCCCTTGACGGGATAGCGGTAGAGGGTGCTCACGTGGGGACCGGAGCCCTCGGGTGTCTGCATGGCCGAACTCATGGGTTTCTGCACTTTTCTACACTTGGCGCGCTTTCTACACGGGCTTTTGCGTGCTCATCTGCCGCACTAT
>JAFMSC010000383.1 GCA_017353825.1 Hyphomicrobiaceae bacterium
CGGCAGCTTGCTGCCGAGAGGCTTTGTTGGGTCCGGTCTCCGCCGCCTCCCGCTGTCGAAGCTAGCGCAACGGGAGAGGCGATGGAACCATGGAGCCCGCGGAGCTAACCTTGCTCCTTCCATCGCCCCGACGTAAGGAGCGCCCCTCATGCGTGCTGACGTGCCCAGCGATCCGGCCCTTGTCTGCGCGGCCGAGCTCGTCGCGCTCTATCGAGCCAAGGCGCTCTCGCCCGTGGAGGCCACCAAAGCCGCGCTGGCGCGCATCGAGCGCCACGGCGGCGCCGTCAACGCCTGGGTGCATCTGGACCCGGACGGCGCGCTCGTCGCAGCACGGGCCTCGGAGGCGCGCTGGCAGGCAGGGGCGCCCCAGGGTCCGCTCGACGGTGTGCCCATGGGGATCAAGGACAATATCGTGGTCGCCGGCATGCCGGCACGCTACGGTTCGCGCCTCACAAGCTCGGCGCCGCGACAGGTCGATGCGCCCGCCGCGGCGCGGGTGCGGGCGGCCGGTGCGGTGCTCCTCGGCAAGAGCGCCATGCCAGAGTACGGCTGGAAGGCCACCAGCGACAGCCCGCTCACGGGGCTGACCCGCAACCCCTGGGACACGCGCATGACCTCTGGCGGCTCCTCGGCCGGCGCCGTGGCAGCCACCGTGCTCGGCATGGGCGCCCTGCACCTGGGTACCGACGGCGGCGGCTCGATCCGCATCCCGTCGGCCTTCACCGGCTGCTTCGGCCTCAAGCCGACGCGCGCCCGGGTGCCTGCCTATCCCGCCGCGCCGCTCGGCACACTGGCGCACGTCGGCCCCCTCACCCGCACTGTCGCCGACGCGGCACTGGCGCTCACCGTCATCGCTGCGCCAGACGCGCGGGATGTGTACGCCTGGCCCGCGCCGGCACCCGACTTCGGTGATGGCCTTGAGGCGGGCGTGCGCGGCCTGCGCATCGCCTTCTCGCCGCGTCTCGGCTACGCCCTGCGTGTGCATCCTGAGGTGGAGAGCGCAGTGGCTGCGGCCGCGCGCACCTTTGAGACCCTTGGCGCCATCATCGAGGAAGCCGATCCTGACATGGGCGGCGATCCGATCGCGGTCTGGAACGCGTTCTGGTGGCCCGCCATGCGCTACCAGCTCAACGCCCTGAACGAGCGCTGGCGCGAGCTAGCCGATCCGGGACTGGTGGCTGCGTTGGATGCGAGTGAGCCGGTGTCCGTCGCCGACCACCTCAATGCGCAGCTCAAGCGCGCCGACCTGCACAACGCATTGGTTCGCTTTCACCAGACGTACGAGCTTCTCCTCACCCCTGCGCTGCCGCTGCCGGCGTTCGAGGTCGGCGCGCTGGTGCCGCGGTCGGGTGAATGGGGGAGCGCCTGGGCCGACTGGGCGCCCTTCAGTTACCCCTTCAACCTCACGACCCAGCCCGCGGCATCGATCCCCTGCGGCCTTACCGCGGCGGGTCTGCCCATCGGTCTACAGATCGTCGGTCCTATCGGCGCCGACGCTCTAGTCCTTCGCGCGGCCCGTGCCTTCGAGCAGGCGGCACCGTTCGCCACCCTGGATGCTCCGCGAACGGCAGCCGCGTAGCGTGCGGGTACCTGAGGCTGGCGCCTGGTGCCACCAGCCGGTCGAAAGCCTGGACCTTGCGACCAGCAGACGCTATGAAATACGTCTAAGGATCAGCTTCGAGCCAACCATCGGATAGCTTTCCCGCAGCCGAGGCCCGCACCCTCGTCGCGCAGTGCAGGGAGATCAAGGATGGGGCACGTCCTCAGGGCCCTGGGTCTGCCGATGGGTGTCGCGATTGGCCTCGTCGCCTTTGCCTGCTGCGGCGCTGCCCAGGACATGGTCAACATGTCCATTCTCACTGGTGCGAACGGTGGAACGTACCACCGCTTCGGCCTGGACATCGCCGCCATCGTAAAGAAGATCTGCCACGTCGACCTCGACGTGCGCGATTCTCAGGGCTCCATCGACAATCTTGCCCGTCTGCGCACCGAGCCGTTCGCCCAACTGGCGATCGTACAGGAGGACGCCCTCGCCTATGTCCTGCTCAACAAGAGCCGCCATCCCACGATCAAGGACTGGGTGGACAAATTCAGGTATGTGCTTCCGCTCTACCGGGAAGAGGCGCACATCGTTGTGCGCCGCGATGCCAAGCTGCGCACGCTTGCCGACCTCGCCGGCAAGCGGGTCGCCCTGGGCGAGCCGCGCAGCGGCACCAATCTCACGGCGACGCTCCTCCTCAAGGCGGCTGGACTGCTGGAGGGACCCTCGCAGATCGAGGAGGTGCAGATCGGCGCCCGCGAGGGCATCCAGCGCCTGCTCGATGCCCGCGAAGCTGCCCGTGTGGATGCGGTGTTCTACGTTGCCGGCCAGCCGGTGCCGCTGCTTTCCGACTCCGAGAATGGCATCGGCGGACGGCAGCTGGCACAGTTGTCGCTGCTCGATATCCCCGCCAACCCGGTCAAACACCTCTACAGCGCCGCCCAGTTCACCCAGTCCACCTATCCCTGGCTCGATCGCACGGTGGAGACCGTGGCCGTGCGCGCGGTCCTCATCACCTACGACTTCAAAGGGCCGCAATGCGACAACGTGGCGATGACGGCGCGGCTGATCGGCGACAACCTTGAGGAGCTGCAGAGGTTCGGTCACGAGAAATGGCGCGACGTCGACCTCAACGCGGCGGTCAACGGCTGGCAGCGCTCGCCGTGCGCAAGCACGCGCGAGAAGACGGCGGTGCGCGCATGCCGCTTCCTCAGCGATCGGGAGCCGGTGGCCGCGACCGCCTGCCGCCGTTCCTGCGAGCCGGGCGGGAATGCGCTCGAATGTCTGCTGTGCAAGGACAAGGTCGAGAGCATCGGGAGGTGAGGGATGACCAGGGTGATCGCCACGATTGCGCTGTTGCTTGGCATCCTTGCCGCGCTGGCGGAGATCAGCGCCTTCCTCATCGACAGGGGCGGCATCATCATCGGCATGGTCCGGCAGACCGATGCGGACCGCCCGGCATGCCCACCCGACTCCAATCCCATGGTGGAGATGCTGTGCAAGGACAAGCGGAATGGCCCGATCCGCCTCGATCCGTAGCGGGGACCGAGGGGGAGGGTGGGCTCTTCGCATGCAGCCTTTCCAATGCTGGCGTGCTGCTGGCGGCGGACGGCCTTGTCCCCGCTCCTGATTCCGACCCGCTTGAGTGCCGTCGCTCGGCGTGTGAGCATAGCCGCAATAGCAGCGATATCAGCCACATGAGTAACGCCGTCTAGCCCCGGGAGAAGCGTCAATGGCCGAAGAGATCCGCATCGAGTTCACCCGCTTCTCGGCGTTCTACTCGCCCCTCATCGCCACGATGGCTGGGGGCTTCCTGAAGGCGGAGGGCCTGGATCCGGAGCACTCTGTCTCGGCGCCGGGCAAGTCAGCCGTTGCCGGCCTCATTGACGGGTCGGCGCATGTGGCTCAGTCGGCGCCGTCGCAGAGCTTCGGCGCCCTGGAGCAGGGCAAGGAGCCCCCGGCTCTGCACTTCGCACAGATCAACGAAAAGGACGGCTTCTTCCTCGCCGGGCGCAGCCCCGATCCCACCTTCAGCTGGGACAAGCTCAAGGGCCGCAAGGTGATCGTGGACCACGGCACCCAGCCGATGGCCATGTTCAAGTACGCCTGCTTCAAGCGCGGCCTCGATTTCGGCGCGATCACCGCCGTCGATGCCGGCCCGGTGGACAAGATGATCGCCGCCTTCCGCGCCGGAGAAGGCGATTTCATTCACCTGCAGGGGCCGGGCCCGCAGCAGCTAGAGCACGCCAAGGTCGGCCACGTCGTGGCCTCCGTGGGCGATGCCATCGGGCCCTGTGCCTTCTCCAGCCTCGCCGCCACGAGACCATGGTTGGCCTCCGACATGGCGAAGGCCTTCATGCGCGCCTACCGCAAGGCGCGCGCCTGGCTGATCGCCACGCCGGCCGCAGAGGTGGCCCGGGCCGAGGCGCCGTACTTTGCCGGCACCGACCCGGCCGTGCTCGAAGCCACCATCGCCGCCTACCAGAAGCTCGGCAACTGGACGGCGCATGTCGAGATCACCCGGCCCGCCTTCGAGGCCACGCTCGACATCTTCCAGCACTCCGGCCTCGTCACGAAGCGTCACAAGTACGAGGATGTCGTGGCGCCCCCGCCGGCGTAAGGCTCGTTGCAGGGCGCCGGGGACGGCGCCCTTTCGCGTTTGCGCGACTGAGGATTGCCGCACGAGTGTCGGGCGTTGGGCGGCGGCCGCGCCCAACGCTTGGACGCAAGCAGCGCAAGGGTATCGATCGCGGTGACGGCGACAAGCCCGAGGCCGACCAAGATCGCCCCGTGTGTCGCGAGATCGCGCCCGCCAAATGGCAGGATTGCCAAACCCGCGGGCCGCGACGAGAAGGACGAACGGCGTGAAGCGATTGGGCATGTCTGCCGGGGGCCACCACGGATGCCAGGAGCCCCGCGGCCG
>JAFMSC010000384.1 GCA_017353825.1 Hyphomicrobiaceae bacterium
TCAGGCACCGGTGCGGGCATCGGTTGCGGCGCTCAGCTGCCAGATGACGGCGGCGCGCGCCACCTGAAGCGCAGGCAGCGCATGCCCGACCTCGACCTGCCGACCACCGCCGGGCGCAGCGTGAATTTGGCTCGGGTGCCCGGTATGGCCATCGTCTACTGCTATCCTTGGACTGGCCGGCCGGGGCTCGCCAATCCGCCGGGTTGGGACGACATCCCCGGCGCGCACGGCTCCACGCCCGAGGCCGAGGGCTTCCGAGATCTGCACGCCGGCTTTCGCCAAGCCGGCGCCGCCGTCTACGGCCTCTCCACCCAGACGACCGACGACCAGCGCGAGTTGGTGGAGCGCCTGGGCTTGCGCTTCGAGCTCATCAGCGACACCGGCTTGGCTCTGCAGCGCGCGCTTGGGCTGCCCACCTTCACCGCCGGCGACGTGACCTACCTGAAGCGGCTCACGCTGGCCGTCAGCGACGGCCGCATCGTGCGCGTCTATTACCCCGTCAGCCTGCCGGCCGCGCACGCCCGCGAGGTGTGCGCCTGGCTCGGTATGATCCGCCGGCCACACGAGCGGGCGAGATGAGCCGCCCGACCGTTTCGCTGCCGCGGGCGCCGGTCACTTGCAAGGGGGAAGCCCACTGCCAGGGCCGCATAGCGTAACCCTGAAGCCAGGCGTCGGCCTCGCCGAACCGCATGGTCCCAATCCGCAAATCGTTGCTCTTTGCGTTTTCCTGGACCCGGAATTGGGCCGTGTTGATTTTGCGGTTGGGGCCTGGACCTGTACGATGGCGCCGCCGCCGGCCAACGGGAAAGGGGCAATGCTCGCAGCGTCACTGCGGTCGAGAGTAAAGCCAGCCGCTCCTGCAAGCATCAGGGGGATCGCGAGAGCCGATCTTCTCGCCCCGGGACATCTCAGACAACCGAGTGCCATTGCTACCTCCGCTGCTGTTTGCAGTGCGGCTGCCGCGCGCTCATTTCGATCCGGGACAGGGAGCGAGCCCGGGACCGCACGTCGTCATCCTGCGTTGCTTCTGGTCCTTGGGCTTGGGCTGCGCCTGCGCCTTGCAGGGCGGCGTCGACGACGTTCCACAAGGCGCGGGCTGCGGGGATGACTGGACCAGCACGACCGCACCATCTTGCGCAATCACCGGAACGACAACGCTCGCCGCTCTGCTGACCGGGGCACCGAAGCCCCCTGCGCCCCCCGCCGCGATACCGACGGCCAAACCCGCGCTCATCAGCCCGCGATGCCCCAGCCGGCCAAACAGCATTTGCAACCTCCGCACTTTGAGAATTCCCGAGCATTGATCTTGCGCCCGCCGTGCAGTGTGGGCAGGACGGGCCCGGCAAGTTGCTGCCCGCAGGAGGATGTAAAGCGTCAGCCGGCCGCAATTGTGGCCGCCCCGGCCGCGTGACGACCGCACCGGTGACAAGGCTCGCGCCCGCAAAAAGCAGGCCCCAGCAGCGCTTGGCGCGCAGTCGGGCCCCTCAGAGCGGCTTGATGGCCACCTTGCGGAACTTGATGACGCCCGATCCGTGCTGGAGCCCGACTGGGCCCTCGACGAACAGGCCGTTATGCAGGTCCACGGTCTTCTGGCCGTTGAGCACCACCGTGATCTGGCGCCCCTTAGCCGTGATCTCGTAGGTGTTCCACTTGCCGCCGGCCTTGGGCATGGGATTCACCTCCGCGAAATTCACGATCGCACCGGTGCCGTACGTTGGGTCCTTGCGCTGGTCGAAGATATTCACCTCATAGCAGGTGCGGTCGCCGACCTTCGTGAGGTCCTGGCAGCGCAGGAAGACCCCGCTGTTGGCGTCGTCGCTGGCCCAGAACTCGGCGTAGATCTGGAAGTCCTTGTACTTCTGCTTGCTGAGAAGGTAGGCCGGGTCTTGGCTCGTCCGCTTGTCGGCAACCAGCGCGCCCTCCTCCATGCGCCAGTTGGTGTCGCCCACCTTGTCCCACTCTCCCATGGTCTTCTCATCGACAAGGACCGTCCACCCAGGACCGGCCTGGCCGGCGCTTCTGGGTGCCGGAGCAACGGCTAGAACGGTTGCGATCGCCAACCCGACCGCCAAGGCCAACGTGTCCTTCGATAGGCGTTGCATGATGTCTCCTCCCAAAGCATGTCTCCTCCCAAAGCGCCGACGGCGCGCCTCCTCGCCGGCAGATTGCCGGCTCCTTGCCGGTCTTGGGGACATCTTAGGGCCTCTCTGGGCTATGCGGAAGGACAGAACACTATGGTCCGCGCCGGCGGCCGATGGCCCGCGCGGCCGGCTATGGGAAAGCCGGCTATTCCTGCGAAAGCGGAAAGAATGTGCCGCCGCTCCACAGGCCGAGGCCCCGGCCCTTCTCCTCCGCCGCCAGCTCCACGAGGTCATAGCAGAGCGCGCGCGTGATGAGCGCCTCCAGGCGGCCACGCACGAGGAGATAGGGCTTGAGGCCGCCGGTGTCGGGCTCGGTGGCAAAGCGCAGCGGATGATCTGGCCCGGCGGCGACGATGTTATCGACGTTGGTGCGGAAGATCAGGCGCTGGGCCACACCGTTGCCGCGCACCTCCATCTCGACCGCGAGCAGAGGCGCATCGTCCACGGCCACGTCGATCTTCTCAACTGGCGTGACGAGGTAGTGCCGGCCGTCGGCGTCCCGACGCAACACGCTGGCGAAGAGCTTGACGAGGGTGGGCCGGGCAATCGGGCTATCGCGGTATAGCCAAACGCCATCGGCGCGGATCCTGAGGCCGATGTCGCCGCAATAGGGCGGGTTCCAGTGCTCGACGGGCTGAGGCCCCTTCCCAGCCTGCGCCGTGATCAGCGCGTCCAGTCCGACGATCAGGTTGGCGCTGGTGTCGACGGGCATGTCAGGCCATCCCAGTACCCGTCATACTGGCCAATGGATTGCCTTGGGCGATGCGAGCCGCAGGTGAGCAGTGCTCCGAGCCCGGATCGGCCAAGGTTCGCCTTGGGCGAGGTCCGGGATAGCCTCGCCGCTTCGTGGCTCGGCTTCTGGGATGACGGGTGGATCGGTCGGTTGTCATCTCAAATAGGAAATTTCGCCAGCGGCGCGGCACCCTCGACATCGACCGGTGTGCGGGCGACATTCATCATCATGGCAAGGAGGCCGTAGTAGCCGCAGATGCCTGTGAGGTCGATGACGCCGGGCTCGCCGAACAGGGCTCGGGCGCGGGCATAGGTGGCGTCGCTCACGCCCTTGCGTTGATGCAACTCGATGGCAAAGTCGTAGGCGGCGGTCTCGTCCTCGGCCATCCCCGGCGGCCGCCGGCCCTCGCCGATGGCATCGGCGATCTCGCACGCCAGCCCTGCTTGCATTGCATATCGGTAGTGGTAGGTCCACTCGAACTGCTGCGTCCATTCGCGCGCAGTGATGAGGATGACCATCTCACTCACCCGCTTGGGCAAGACGTTGCGGAAGCGGAGGTAGTCGCCTAAGGCCATGGCACGCATCATCACTTCCGGCGAGCGCAGCATCACGGCAAAAGGCCCGTGTACCGCATAGCCGCGGCCAGCTTCGAACTGCTGAGCGGCCAGCTTCTGCTCCTGGGTCAGCTCAGCGTCGGCAAGGTGCGGCAGCCGCTCGGCACTCATTTGATCACATTCCCTCGACCTGGCCCTCGATGTGGCTCTCGTTGCTCCTGATGTGCGCTATTATACGTCAGAATGCCATGGTTTTCAGCAGACTAGTCAACCTGTTCAATTTATGTCCAACTTTGCTGACACCGGTTTCGTAAACCCACAGGCGGAGCGTATATAGTTCACGGTCATGAGCACACTTACCCAGACCGACGAGGCCATCGTTGCCCGTGTCGAGGCTGCCGGGGAGCGCATCCAGCGCGTCCACCGGGCCGCAAGCGCCGTCATCTTCGGCCAGGAGCATGTGATCGAGCACACCCTGATAACCCTGCTCTGCGGCGGCCACGCTTTGCTGATCGGCGTGCCGGGTCTTGCCAAGACGCTGCTGGTGGAGACCCTTGGCAAGGTCCTCGGTCTCGATACCAAGCGCATTCAGTTTACGCCCGACCTGATGCCCTCCGACATCATCGGCTCGGAGGTGCTGGAGGACAACGCGGCGGGCCGGCGCACCTTCCGCTTCGTGAAGGGGCCCATCTTTGCCCAGCTCTTGATGGCCGACGAGATCAATCGCGCGAGCCCCAAGACACAGTCGGCGCTCTTGCAGGCGATGCAGGAGCACCACGTGACGGTGGCCGGTCAGCGCCACGACGTGCCCATGCCGTTCCATGTGCTGGCGACACAGAACCCGCTGGAGCAGGAAGGGACCTACCCGCTCCCTGAGGCGCAGCTCGACCGGTTCCTGCTGCAGATCGACGTGGGCTACCCCGACCAGGGCGCGGAGCGGCGCATGCTATTCGCCACGACCGGCAACGAGGAGCGGCGCATCGAGCAGGTGCTGACCGCGCCCGAGTTGCAGTCGATCCAGCGCCTCGTGCG